>JBCCHP010000052.1:0-8710 GCA_039028675.1 Pseudomonadota bacterium
AAGCATTCTTAGATATACCTGAGATAAACGCCATCAAACAGTTATTTGCCAGAGCAAAAACGGGTTTGGCCTTCACTGGTGAGATAAAACATCAAATTGGGCAGTTGCTGACAGAGATGGTAGCTATGCCTTCGTTTGAGCGTCTACTTGGTCTACTCAAAGTATTACAAATGATGGCAACCACCACAGACTATCAATCCTTAAACGCAACCGGATTTGCCGTAGAGGTAAACCCTCAGGACAAAGACCGAATGGAACGAATTTACCAATATGTAGAACAAAACTTCCAACGTACCATCCCCCTGGAAGAAGTAGCTAAACTGATCAGTATGACGGTGCCTGCTTTTTGCCGATATTTTAAGAAACTTACTAATCGGACGTTCACCCAAATGGTCAACGAGTTTCGCATTACCTATGCCTCTCGCTTATTGCAAGACGAACACTTAAGTATTGCTGCCATTTCTTTTGAAAGTGGCTTCAATAACCTTTCTCACTTCAACAAGCAATTTCGACTGATTACCGGCATAAGCCCCCGCGAGTACCGTAAAGGTCTAAGAAAACTTGTTAATTAGATTTCTGTCGAGGAAATTTGCAATGATTCCAAATAACGATTGAGGCGTTCCATTGGTTTCACAATTGCTACCCGTCCTGAACGCACAAAACCATAAATTGATCCGATCGCTTTGAGCTCTCGTAATAACGCTTCTGTTTCTGCCTGATGTCCGGTCTTTTCGATTACCACATACGCTGGTTCGATGACAAGAATACGTGCATTATGAGATCGCACCAGGCGCTCCACCTCAGTACCATCAGAAAACAAACTAGATGGCACCTTGTACAGCGCAATCTCTTGATATACCGTTTCTTCCGGTGTGTAATAGAAGGCCTTGATGATATCGATCTGTTTATCCAGCTGTGCTACCAATTTCTTTACCATCTCTTCAGTCACAACCACAACGATGGTAAATCGGTGAATGCCTTCGATGGAAGATTGACTGGTCGTCAGGCTCTCGACGTTAATATGACGGCGGGTAAATACAGAGACAACCCGGGATAGAATTCCGGTAATGTGTTCCGAAAAAACCGTGATCGTATATTCTTGCGTCATGATCTTATTTCTTTTTAAGTTCATCTGGTGTTAAGACAATCTCATCTACTGCAGCGCCAGAAGGAACCATTGGAAATACGTTTTCTTCTTGAGCTACTCGCACATGCAAAAGGTAGGGGCCATCATGTGCTAACATTTCTGCGATAGCCGCATCTAGTTCTTCTGGTCGATCGATCGTCTTACCAGGAACGCCGAAGCCTTCAGCAATTTTTACAAAATCTGGGTTTTGTAAATGTACAGAGCTGTAGCGGCGGTCAAAGAAGAGCTGCTGCCACTGGCGCACCATTCCCAGGTAATTATTATCCAGCAAGACAATTTTCACCCCTACATTCCATTGCGCACACATGCCGAGTTCTTGAATCGTCCCGATATTCTAGCCATCGCGGTACCTCCTGGTGACAACAGTATTCAGTGAGCATTATTCATCGGTTTATCAATATGCAATACACATGCCGGAAAGTTTAATTCAAGAAAACCAGTCTCAGTGTCGATAAGATTTCAGGATAAAAATAAGTCGGAGTTAGCGATGACACAACTAATGGAAAATGTAAATTCCAGAACACAATTGGTCGGACGTAATCGACTCGAATTATTGATGTTTCGTCTTGGCTGTAAACAACGTTTTGGAATCAATGTATTTAAAGTTAGAGAAGTCATTAAATGTCCGCCTCTAACGAGTGCGCCTCATAGTCATCCTGTTATTAGGGGCATGGCCAATATGCGAGGTAAAACAATTACTGTGATCGATTTAGCCATGGCTATTGGTCAAGATAAACTTGAAGATATTAATGAGGGTTTTGTGATCGTCGCTGAATATAATCGACACGTTCAGGGATTTCTTGTCTCAGGCGTGGATCGCATCGTCAATCTTAATTGGGAAGAAATCAAACCCCCACCGAATGGATTAGGTAATGTTAATTTTTTAACTGCGGTGACAAATGTTGATAATGGACTAGTAGAGATTATCGATGTAGAAAAAGTGATGGCAGATGTCATGGGTTATTCAGAAGAAATCGATAGCGAAGTTACTAATAATGCAACCACAGATAATACAGCTGATAAGCATGTATTGATCGTCGATGATTCCAGCATGGCAAGAAAGCAAATTGCCCGGGTTTTAGAACAAATGGATATTAGTTTTACCCAGGCAAAAAATGGTAAAGAAGCATATGAAATTTTGCAGGAATGGGCGAAAGATGAAAATACGACTTTATCAAATAAATGCTCACTACTTTTATCAGATGTTGAAATGCCGGAAATGGATGGTTATACATTAACGAAGCTGGTAAGAGAGCATCCAGTGTTATCTGATTTGAAGGTATTGCTACATTCATCTTTAAGTGGAGCATTTAACGAGAGCATGGTTAAAAAAGTCGGTGCCGATGACTTCCTTGCCAAATATGATCCAACGGACTTAGCTAGTCGGGTCTTGAAACACTTAAATATAACCCAAGAAGATAACATGTCTGACGTTGCTGCTTGATCTTCCAAAAACATTATTTTAATCAATATCACAATCAGCTTTGAGTATGAAAACCGGGCTTGCAACTATTAATCAGGATGACAATTGTCGCGAATATAGCGATTTTTGTGATTACCTGGAGCAGTCCAGCGGCATTACATTGGGGGCGAATAAGGCTTATCTGGTAACAAATCGACTCAGTTCAATACTTAAAAAACATGGCATCAACACATTGGGTGAGGCAACATCAAGCTTGCGACAAGGCAGAAATGGCGTTTTGAAACTGGAAATCATTGATGCCATGACAACGAATGAAACATCATGGTTTAGAGATAATTATCCATTTGAATATTTAAAAGAGAACTTATTGCCTCAACTTGTTTCAGATAATGTTGCAAATCCCAGAATCTGGTCTGCTGCCTGTTCCTATGGGCATGAAGCTTATTCAATCAGTATGATTATTGATGAGTTCAGGCAAAAAAATCCTGGTGCTCTTTCACAAGACACACAGATTATTGCAACAGATATTTCATCACGTGTATTAAAAAATGCCGAGACAGGTGTATTTGATCGACTTGCAATGACCAGAGGCTTATCAGCAGAGAGAAAGCAAAAATACTTCACTCATTTAGGCAACGAAAATTACAAGATTGATAAATCGATAAAAGAAAGAGTTCGATTTCAAAACCTGAATCTGTTGGATCCCTATCATTCAATTGGTAAATGCGACATTATTTTTTGCCGAAACGTTCTGATTTATTTTTCTAATGAAAATAAAACAAAAATTATGCAAAAGTTTGCCCAGTCATTAAATTGTCATGGCACATTAATACTGGGTGCATCTGAAACGGTAACAAACTACAGCGAAGCATTCGAAATGGTAAAATGCCCTCGCGGCATTGTTTACCGCCATACCTGAAGATACTCATTGCCGTTCGAGGCAAGTTATTACCGCCTCATCGAATTAGGACAACTCAAATTTAATCCAAGTACTTAATTTTATTCAAGTAAAGATACTTGGCACAGCTGATGCAATGTGTTCATCAAAATCATATGTTGGTATAGATGAGATGGATAATTTATTTGGTATACATGCAGACGCATTAAAATTAAGAGCAAATCGTGCTGAATTGTTAGCAGCTAACATTGCCAATGCAGATACCCCGAATTTTAAGGCGCGTGATATTGATTTCGAAGCAATGCTCAATCAGGTTGCCAATTCTGCCAATACTTATCGTACAGCTTCGATTGAACGCACGCATCAAGCTCATCTAGAAGGCAACAATACTAACAAACAAGGTGCAGAGATATTATATCGAACAACGCTACAACCGACACTTGATGGTAATACTGTTGATCTCCATGCCGAGCGTTCTGCCTTTATGGAAAATTCGATGCAATATCAAGCTACCTTACGATTTCTCAATGGCAAAATAAATGGTCTGAAAATGGCAATACGAGGAGAACTCTGATGTCTTTGTTTAATGTTTTTGATATAGCTGGAACAGCTATGACTGCACAAAGTGTTCGAATGAATGTGACAGCGAGTAATATGGCCAATGCTGATAGTGTAAGTAGTAGTACAGGACAAACATATCGCGCACGGCAACCGATTTTTGAAGCCGTCTTTAATGATTTAGTAGATAACAATATCAGTAATGGCGTGAGAGTGACTGGTGTTGTTGAAAGTCAGTCGGAACTTCGAAAGGAGTATCAACCTGCTCATCCCCAGGCTGATGGAGAGGGCTATATCTATTATCCAAACGTCAATCCCATTGAAGAGATGACGAATATGATCTCTGCCTCACGCTCTTATCAAAATAGTGTGGAAGTCATTAACGCATCAAAACAAATGTTATTGCAAACATTAAGAATAGGGCAATAATAATTCGTTAGAAGGAAAAAAGTATGACAGATTCAAATTCAATATTACCCCCTGAGTTACAGCATCTTGCTGTTCAGACCAAGACTACCAATAATTCCAGCAGTGAATTGGGACAAGCAGATTTCCTCGAATTAATGATGACGCAAATTCAAAATCAGGATCCGTTAAATCCAATGCAAAGTGATGATTTTCTCAGTCAGATGGCGCAGTTTGGCACTGTAAATGGTATCACCGAATTAAATAATTCATTTAGTTCCCTGGCAAGTTCATTGCAATCCAGTCAGGCATTACAAGCTTCAACAATGGTAGGCAATTCTGTTTTAGTTCAAGGTAATCAGAGCGAATTAGTGTCAGGTGGCGAGGTTCAAGCAGCGGTAGATTTACTACAATCGACCAGTAACCTAAGCGTTAATATTCTCGATGCATTCGGACAAACAGTACGGACACTTGATTTAGGTAGTCAAACTTCTGGATTGACCAAGTTTACCTGGGACGGTTTGGATAATAACGGTCAAGAAATGCCCGCTGGCCAATATTCAATACAGGCAACATCAACAGTAAATAATGAAGCGATTGCGCAGAGTGTATATATCTATGCAAAAGTTGACAGTGTTACGTTAAGTCAGACAGGTGGTGAACCATTGTTAAATTTAAATGGTGTTGGTCAGATAAGCATGAATCAGATTTTGGAAATTTTATAAGGACAACTCTAAAGAGTTTTAAGCAGGAGAATTTATCATGGCATTTCGTGTAGCAATTAGTGGATTAAAAGCGGCATCAGGTGATTTAGATGTAATTGGAAATAACATTTCCAATTCCAATACAACAGGTTTTAAAAAGTCACGCGCTGAGTTTGCAGATGTGTTTTCAGTTTCGAATATTGGTGGCAGTAGTAATACACCGGGAAGTGGTGTACGGCTTTCTGCAATCCGTCAACAATTTACCCAGGGCAATATTTCCTTCACTGATAATAATCTCGACATGGCGATAAACGGTTCCGGTTTTTTTATCGTTGATGACAATGGGACACAGGTTTATACCCGCTCCGGCGCATTCGGTGTTGATCGAGACGGTTTTTTAAGTAATGCAGAGGGACAACGTCTTACTGCTTTTGGTGCTGATGCGTTTGGAAATATTACCGGTGCAGCAGGTCCGATACAGGTTGATACAGCCAATATTCCACCACAGGCATCTACTGAAATTGAAATAGACTTGAATCTCGATGCATCTGAACAAGTGCCAACGGTGGGTACGTTCGATCCAAATAATCCGAGTTCTTTTAATCATTCAACTTCCACTACTGTTTATGACAGTCTAGGTAATGCGCATTTAGCATCAATGTATTACGTCAAAGTTGGTGGTGCGATAGCAAATGATTCTGCCGCGAGTGGTGCTTTTACTACAGCAGTTGCTGCGGGTGCGGGTGAGGCACTATCAGTCACAGTAAATGGTGTCACAGCATTTTCATTTACCGCTACAGCCGGAGGTGATGATGTGAGTGCGGCTGAATTTGATGCCGGGCTTGCTGCTAATGCAACAAATTTAAGTAATGCAGGAATTACATATACCGGATCTGCTGTAGGTGGTGATTTGGTTTTTAGCAATTCTGATGGGACATCATTTGATATTGTTGTGGCGAATAGTATGACGACCACTGCAGGCGGTTTTGCAGGTGCTGACTATGCCGCAGGAACTAATACCATTAATAATGGAACACCTGCAGTGCCCAATACCTGGGAAACACATACCTATATAGATGGAGTGGGTGATGTATCGAATCCGCAAACACTTTCTTTTTCTACTACAGGCGGGATACTGACTCCTGCCGGTGGCTCACTCACAACAGGCGCATTTACCATACCTGGCGCAGCAAACATTTTATTAACCATTGATTATGCTAACTCAACACAATTTGGTAATCCTTTTTCTGTATATGGTCTTACACAAGATGGTTTTACTACAGGCAGATTGAGTGGATTGGATATTGATGGAGAAGGTATCATTTTTGCACGCTTCACAAATGGCCAATCCAGTGTCCAAGGTCAAATAGCCTTAGCTGACTTTGCTAATTCGCAAGGATTACAACCACTGGGTGATACAGCATGGGGCGAGACCTTTTCATCAGGTGCCGTAACCATTGGTGCTCCAGGCACTGCAAGTCTTGGATTAATTCAATCAGGATCGTTGGAACAATCCAATGTCGATCTATCAGAAGAGTTAGTCAATATGATCATCGCGCAACGATCATTTCAAGCGAATGCTGAAGTGATTAGTACTTCGGATACGATTACGCAATCCATTATTAATCTCAGATAAGGATAGTTAAGCACCATGGATAAGATGCTTTACCTCGCGATGACTTCAGCAAGCAATAGCTTATTAGGTCAGGCTGTCGTCAGTAACAACCTCGCGCACATGAATATTCCCGCGTTCAAAAGTGATTTTGAACAATTCAGAAGTATGCCGGTTTTTGGTGATGGTTTACCGACTCGGGTTTATGCTTTACAGGAAAGACCCGGCATTGATTTTTCTGATGGCACGATTCGTAAAACAGGCAATCCTCTGGATTTTGCAATTAACGGAGAAGGCTGGATCGCAGTGCAAGCGCCAGATGGTTCTGAAGCTTATACGCGTCGTGGTGATATGCATGTAAACAATCTTGGTCTACTTGAAAATGGCGATGGTCATCTCGTGCTCGGTAATGGCGGTACGATTGCACTACCACCTGCAGAAAAAGTCGAAGTTGCCGTTGATGGCACGATCAGCATTCGTCCATCAGGTCAGGATGAAAAAACAATTGCCGTTGTTGATCGTATTAAACTGGTTAATCCCATCGATGCAGATCTAGTCAAGGGACAAGATGGTTTATTTCGCATGCGTTCTGGAGAACTTGCTGATATTGATGCCAGTATCCGTTTGGCACCAGAGTCACTTGAGTCCAGCAACGTCAATATGATTTCGGCGATGGTCAGAATGATTGAATTATCCAGGCGCTACGAAATGGACATTAAAAATATTCAAGCGGTTAAGGAAAATGATGAAGTTGCAACGCGAATCATGGCAATGAGTTAACGCTAAAAACTATATAACGATTTCGATTGGAGAAAGACAATGACACAAGCACTATGGATAGCTAAAACCGGACTGGATGCACAGCAAACACGCATGTCAGTTATTTCCAATAATCTCGCAAATATCAATACCACCGGCTATAAAGTTTCCCGACCGGTATTTAATGACTTGCTTTACCAAACAGTAAGACAACCAGGTGCGCAATCATCTCAAAATACCGAGATTCCATCTGGTTTAATGATTGGCACAGGCGTTCGTACCATGTCTACGCAAAAATTTTACAGTCAAGGTAATATCATTCAGACAGAAAATCCTCTTGATGTCGCCATTACTGGTAATGGTTTTTTTGAAATACTCATGCCTGATGGATCAACCGCATATACTCGCGACGGAACATTTCAACTTGATTCACAAGGCCAGATGGTGACATCGAATGGTTTTATCATTCAACCTGCGATTACTGTTCCGAGTAATACTGTTAGTGTCACCATCGGAGAGGATGGTGTAATCAGTGCATTGGTTGCTGGTGGAACAGCACCAACGCAGATCGGTGCAATTCAACTGGCAGACTTTATTAATCCGAGTGGTTTACAACCCATTGGTGATAATTTATTAAAAGAAACTGCTGCTAGTGGTACGCCTACTTTAGGTACACCAGGTTTGACCGGGTTGGGTCGAACCGTTCAAGGTGCATTGGAAAGTTCGAATGTTAATGTTGTTGAAGAGTTAGTTAACATGATTGAAACCCAACGCGCCTATGAAATGAATTCAAAGGCAATCTCGACTTCAGATCAAATGCTGCAGTTTGCTAGTAATAATATGTAAGGAGTTGAGCAACATGAATCATAAAGTTCTGTTTATTAACAAATCATTGTTACTCATGATATTTACCATATCATTCTTTCTAGGTGGTTGTCAGACGCAGGCAAAGCGCAACCCGGAATATGCTGCGGTGAGGCCTGCTTTACCTCCGGTTGCACCACAATCAAATGGTTCAATTTATAAACCAGGTTTTGATGTCAGGTTATTTGAAGATATTAAAGCAAGGCGGATCGGCGACATACTGACTGGATAAGTTCGCGGCCGTGCCATGGACGTCGGGACCATTCGGCTCTCCGTTGCTTGAAGGGGTGGCGGCCTGGCTGGAAGCAGAGCTCACCGAACGCATCCAGGCTTCGACGCA
>JBCCHP010000053.1:0-8112 GCA_039028675.1 Pseudomonadota bacterium
CAAACTATCAAAAATCAAAAAGATAATTTACTATTAATATTAAATAAATAACAAAAATGTTGCTTGCTGGCCTGTAGCATCTATGTTGCAATGCGGTATATAAATTTCTGACAGATCTATCATCATGACATATGAAGTCCCTGAAAAATTGGGTAAATACGAGGTAAGAGAAGAAATCAACCGTGGCAGTATGGGTGTCGTCTATCTCGGTTATGATCCTTACATAGATCGTCAGGTCGCGATAAAACTGGCATTACTTGATTCATTAAATGATCCTGAAACGGGTGGGCGCTATCGCAAGATGTTTTTTAATGAAGCCCACACCGCAGGTTTACTCACACACCCAAATATCATTAATATCTTTGATGCCGGCGTGGACGGTGAAAACTGTTATATCGTCATGGAATATATTGATGGTGGCAGAACGCTTTCCGAATATTGTTCCTCAGAGAATTTACTCCCCATTGATAAGGTCGTTGAGATTATATTTAAATGTGCAAAGGCACTGGATTATGCCCATCGACAGGGCGTGGTGCATCGAGATATCAAGCCATCTAACATCCTGTTTTCTGCCGATGAGGATGTGAAGATTGGTGATTTCAGTATTGCACATGTCATTAATGCTGAAACCACTGCAACACAAGTGGGCGGTATTATGGGTTCGCCGCGATATATGTCACCCGAACAGATACGCGAAGAAGAAGTCGGCAATCAAACAGATTTATATTCCCTGGGTGTAGTCATGTATGAGTTATTGACTGGCCATCAGCCATATAAGGCGGAAAACTTTTCCAGTCTGGTGGCTAAAATTTTAAATGAACAGCCTATTCCCATGTCAGATTTCAGGGCAGATTTACCAGAAACGCTCACAAACATATTGCACAAAGCGGTGGAGAAAGATAGCAACACGCGATATCAGATGGGATTGGATATGGCGGCCGATCTGTCAAAAACGTTTGAAGTATTGGAAAAACCAAAAGAAGATATCGCAGCCGAAGAACGATTCAATTCAATCAAAGCATTGGAATTCTTTTCCGGCTTCCCCGATGCTGAGATGTGGGAAATACTGCGTGCCAGTACCTGGCAAGATTATTCTCCTGAAGAAGCAATTATTGTTGAGGGAGATATTGATGATTGCTTTTATATTATTGTTAACGGCACAGTTGAAGTGATGAAAAATGAGTCTGCGATACGTGCACTGCAGCAAGGTGATTGTTTTGGTGAGATGGGTTATCTGGCCAAGACAAAACGCACTGCATCAATTAAGGCGAAAGATGCAGTTTCATTAATGAAAATCAATTCAACTGTCATATCTCAAGTGTCACTCAATTGTCAGGTACGATTTTTGAAAGTCTTTTTACGTACCTTGATACATCGCTTGTCCGCGACAACGGAAAAAATCGTCAGTGATTTTTAAACTCTGAAAAAAAAGAGTATAGTGGTTCGAACAATAAATAATTAATAATAATTACAGTTGGGGAAAAGAGCATCAACGTATATATCAATTTGCGTTGTTATAAAAATACACTCCGCAAATTTTGTTGTTTAAATCTATTACTACTTTCTCATGCCGTTAGTGGCCTGGAAGTTGATCTTGGCTATGTGTCCGGCAATATCGACACAACTCTTTCCTACGGACAACTTTATCGAATGCAAACACCTTCCGGTTCATTAATCGGTATTTCAAATGGTGGCACTGCCGCTTCTGTTAATGGTGACGATGGTAATTTAAATTATGATACCGGCTTGATTAGTAAAACCGGTAAAGTCACCATTGAAGCAGATCTGAATATTGGTCAATCCTCGGGTTTATTTTTTCGAGGTTTTGGTTTTCGTGATGGTTCAGCAGATGACACTAGCCGCACTGCGTTAACCGATGAAGCGGAGAGATTAGTTCAGGGTAATGCGGTATTACGCGATTTGTATGCCTGGCATGCATTTGATCTATTTAATCGCCCGGCTGAAATTCGTATTGGCGAGCAAGTATTGAGTTGGGGTGAAAGCACGTTTATTCAAAACAGTATTAATACGATCAATCCTGTTGATGTTTCCAGCTTGAGAACGCCTGGCTCTGAACTAAGAGAAGGATTAGTCCCTGTAGGTATGGTGAATTTTAATCTCGCGTTGACAAACAACCTCTCCATTGAAACCTACTATCAATATGACTGGCAACAAACAGAGATTGACCCGTTGGGTTCTTATTTCAGCACCAACGACTTTGCCAGTGATGGCGCACAATTTCTGGTAGGAGCAGGAGTTGGTACTATCCCTGACTATGTCACAGTCGGCACAACACTCGTGCCTACCACTGATATAACTGCTGCAGCTTTTGGTGGTTTGACCGGGCCTCAAGTGACTGCTACACGAACAGATGATCTCGAACCGGGTAATGGTGGTGAATATGGCATTGCGCTGCGACTCTTTGCGCCCTCACTTAATCAGACCGAATTCGGGTTTTATCATATTCACTATCACAGTCGCCTACCGATTATTAATGGTCGTGTTTCAACCGGTCTTGCATTAGCTGGCGCGGAATACCAAATCAGTTATCCGGATGATATTAATCTCTATGGTTTTAGTTTTAATACAGAATTAGGCAATTCAGGCATTGCTTTTCAAGGTGAGTATTCATTTAGACAGGATGCACCCTTACAAATAGACGATGTTGAAATTCTGGCTGCTGCATTAAGTGGTGGTGTGGTACCAAACCAAATTGGTACCTTTGCGCCAGGTGAATTTATACCGGGGCATATTGAGCGTAATGTCAGTCAGATGCAATTCACGGCAAGTAAAATCTTTGGCCCTACCTTGGGTGCTGACCAATTATTTTTAATTTCAGAATGGGCAATGACGCATGTACATAATATGCCAGGCAAATCAGATTTATTATTGGATGCTCCTGGTACTTATACTTCTGGTAATCCTAATAACGTTGCATTGTTAGCAGGACATACTTTGATTAGTCCTAATCGATTTGCGGACGCCACTTCCTGGGGCTATCGTGTTGCAGGCCGTCTTGATTATAACAACGCACTTTTTGACGCGGTCAATTTACAGACCAGATTTGCCTGGCAGCATGACGTGGGTGGCATCACACCTGGGCCGGGCGGGAATTTTGTAGCTGGTCGTAAGATACTCAATCTTGGTATTAGAGCGACATATCTCAATCAATGGGAAGCAGACTTAAGTTATACCACTTACATTGGAGATCATGAGCAACACTTATTACATGATCGGGATTTTCTAGCGTTTAATGTTAAATATGCGTTTTAGATAATCATGTTGATTAAGCAGCTCTCAATTTTATTATTACTTATTGTATCGACACAGTCGGTACTCGCAGAAGTAGCAGCCGATCAGGCAGAACGTCTGGGTAACGATTTGATGCCATTAGGTGGTGAACGTGCTGGTAATGCAGAAGGTACGATACCAGAGTGGCAAGGTGGATTAACTCAACCCCCCTCAGCTTATCAGGCAGGCGGATATTACACGGATCCTTTTTCTGATGATCAGCCTTTATTTGAAATAAATAATAGTAATGTTAATCAGCATGCTTCAAAGTTAACGCCCGGTCATCAAAAACTGCTCTCTACCTATCCCGAGAGTTATAAATTACTTATTTACCCAACGAAAAGAAGCGCCGCTGCACCAGAACGTATTTATGCAGCGACGAAACAAATTGCTACGACCGCCAAGCTGACTGAGGATGGCAATGGAGTGGAAGGCGCTGCCGAGGGTACACCTTTTCCTATTCCGTCTAATGGATTAGAAGTCATCTGGAATCATATGTTGCGTTGGCGTGGTGTCGATGTAAAGCGAGAAGTCGCACAGGTCGCACCGACTCGTGCAGGTGATTTTACACCTGTGAAGTTTAAAGAAGAGTTGATTATTAACTATAGTCGAGAAGGTGTTACTGCTGCTGAAATCAATAATATTATTATTTATTTTAAACAGGAAGTATTATCACCAGCGCGTTTAGCAGGCGGTATACTACTGGTACATGAAACGCTGAATCAAAATAGAGAAAAGCGTAATGCATGGCTTTATAATCCTGGTCAGCGTCGCGTTAGACGTGCGCCAAATGTTGCGTTTGATAATCCCGGTACTGCCAGTGATGGACTACGTACCAATGATCAACTCGATATGTTTAACGGTAGCCCTGAAAAATATAATTGGGAATTAAAAGGTAAACAGGAATTTTATGTACCTTATAATAACTATCGTATATCCAGTCCTGATTTAAATTATAAAGATATCGTAACGCCACTTCATATTAATCAAGAACTGGTACGCTACGAATTACATCGCGTGTGGGTGGTAGATGCCACGCTTAAATCAGATGAAAGACATATCTACAAACGTAGAACGTTTTATGTAGATGAAGATTCCTGGCAGATTTTACATGTCGATCAGTATGATAATCGCGATCAAATTTGGCGAGTCTCTGAAGGATTGGCGATGAACTATTATAATGTTCCCAATCTATGGACAACGGCAGAAGTGCATACTGATCTACAGGCAGGTAGATACCTGGTCATTGGCCTCGATAACGAAAGTTCACCTTATGATTTTAATGTCGAATTTTCGGATGCTGACTTTTCACCTGCTGCACTTCGTCGTCAAGGGCGTCGTTAGTTTTAATTGACGTCAATGCGTAATCAGGTTTGGTTAAAAAAAAACGATCTCCCTTTATTTTTCTAATTAGTCTTTGCATTAGTTTAACTATTGCTTCATTACATGCAGAATCTGTTGCCGAACTGCAACCATTGGCAAAAAAAACATTACTTCTGGACATCGTTAATCAAGCAGGTTTGAATGTTGCTGTCGGTGCGCGTGGACATATTCTCTATACTGATAATGGTGATTGGCAACAGGCGAATGTCCCGGCACAAGAATTATTGTCTGCAGTTTTTATGCTTGATGAAAAAACAGGTTGGGCAGTGGGGCATCACAATATCATTCTGAAGACTATCGACGGTGCAAAAAACTGGAATCGACAATATTTTACTGCAGACGATGAAGCCCCATTACTCGATATCTATTTTTTTGATGAATCTAATGGTATCGCCATAGGTGCCTACGGTTTATTACTCAGAACAACAGATGGAGGAAATAATTGGCAAGAAGATTATTTACAACATCCCTCCGGATTTGATCCACACTTAAATGCAATCACTTCATCACCAGCCGGGATATTATTTATTGTTGGAGAATCAGGTAGCATCTTTCGCTCAAACGATAATGGGGAAAGTTGGCAAAGCATTGATTCGCCTTATCATGGTTCGCTGTTTGGTGCATTATCAATATCTGAACAATCGATAATCATCTTTGGTTTGCAAGGCCAGCTATTCAAAAGCATGGATGCGGGTGAGACCTGGGATAAAATTGAAACGCCGAATACGGTATTACTAACAGATGCACTGTTGGTAAATCAAAATAAAGTATTGCTAACAGGTTTAGCTGGTACTTTATTAATCACTGATGAAAATCTTACATCAATTAATATACATCAATTAGCAGGACGTACTGGCATTAGTGCGGTAATTCAGGATGCCGAACAACTATGGCTTGTCGGTGAAAAAGGCCTACAGCAAGTAGAGTTACGTTCATTATTTACTCCAAATTAATGCAGCAACTGATTTCACGTTTTCAGCACGGGTTATTTCGTTTTCGGAATATTATCATCGGGTTTTATTGCATTATCACGTTATTGCTCGGTTTAGCGATAACGAAATTAGATATGCATGCAGACTTCAGTCGATTACTACCGCTAGAACATGAATATATAAAAACATTTTTACAGTACAGACAGGATTTTAGTGGAGCAAATCGAATCCTGATTGCTGTTGTTGCAAATGATGGTGATATGTTTGACGTTGATTTTTTTCGCGTACTGGAGCAAGTCACAGATGAAGTTTTTTTTATACCCGGTGTAGATCGTAGTCGGGTATATTCTTTATTTACTCCAAATGTACGTTATACAGAAGTCGTCGAGGAAGGTATCACAGGCGAAAATGTCATCCCGCATGGTTTTAATTTCACTAATTCCGATATACAGATAGTCAAGCAAAATGTATTGAAAGCAGGGATTGTCGGTAAACTCGTCGCTAATGACTTCTCCAGTGCGATGGTGAGTGCCGAATTGTTAGAGGTCGATCCAGATTCAGGTCAAAAACCTGATTATGCTGTTATTGCAAAAGAACTTGAGCAACGAGTCAGACAACAGTTTGACAATGATGAAATCGATATCCATATCATCGGCTATACAATGGTTATTGGAGAAATAATTAAGGCTGGTAAACAAGTACTATTATTTTTTCTATTAACTATTCTGCTAACTTTTGTCCTGCTCGTTTTATTTGCACAATCGGTCAAATTGGCTCTGATTCCCATGGGTGCGGCGTTGATGGCTGTAATATGGCAGATCGGTTTACTACCCGTCATGGGTTTGTCCATTGACCCAATGTTATTACTGGTACCTTTTCTTATCTTTGCTATTGCAGTGAGTCATGGCGTGCAAATGTTAAATCATTATCGAAAGGAATTTGTCGAACAGCAGGCTGGCATTCCTGCTGCAAAGTCAGTGCTTAATCATCTGGGCAAGCCCGGTATTGTTGCATTAATCAGTGATGCCTTGGGATTTATTGTCATTATGTTGATCGATGTTGAGATCGTACAGGATATGGCTATCGCTGCCTGTACCGGCATTGTTATGATTATTTGTATTAACCTGATCCTGGTCCCAATCTGTCTTTCATTAATTACACTTGATAAAAAAAATCAACTTGCATATCAACAAAGACAGACAAAATGGGAAGGGTACTGGAAGATATATTTAACTAAATTCAAAAGAAAAATCGCGATACAACTGATTGGGGTCTCTGTTTTAATTTTGCTACCAGCTTTTTTTCTGGCAAATAAGGTTGCGATTGGTGATACAGAGCGTGGGGTACCGGAACTCCATTTTGATACGGTCTACAATACAGATGCAAGAAAGATTGCTGATAAGTTTTCTATCGGTGTTGATATATTTACTATCATTGCCGAAGTTGAGAAGGATGGCTGTATCGATGGTGAGGCCATGCACAATATTGATCACTTCGCCTGGAACTTGCTAAATCTCCCTGTTATTGAATCTATCGTTACATTACCTTTTATCATTCCGCAATTGAACTCAGGATGGAATGAAGGCAGTTTAAAATGGCGAGTCATTCCAACAAATCCGCAACTACTGGCACAGTCTGTCGCTTATATACCTGGTTCAGCAGGGTTATTTAATAATGATTGCACAGCAATACCGGTAACACTATTTGCTACTGACCATAAAGCAGTGACTATAAATACGATTGTTAATACGATCGAAAAATATAATGTGGACCACTCTCAAACCTTGGTCAATTATCGTCTTGCTACGGGCAATATGGGCGTGATGGCAGCAACAAACCAGGTCATAAAGAGTATGCAATTTCCAATATTATTATGTGTATTTATCGGAGTCGTATTTTTTTGCACGATTGCATATCGCTCAGTTAAAGCAAACATCATATTAATCTATCCACTATTATTAGTTTCAGTATTGGTTTATGCATTAATGTACTGTCTCGATATAGGACTTACAATTTATACTTTACCTGTCGTAGCATTGGGTGTGGGGATAGGTGTTGACTATGGTTTTTATCTTTATAACGCGGCACGAGTATGTCAGCAAGATAATAAAACTTCGCAATCACTTGGACTCAGAGCATTAGCATGTAGTGGCATGGGCGTCTTATTTACCAGTCTGATACTCACCATTGGCGTCTTAACCTGGCTGGCGTCACCATTAAAATTTCAGGCTGATATGGGCTTGCTTTTAGCCTTTATGTTTATCATGAACATGTTTGCTGCAATGTTACTGATTCCGGCATTACATCGTTTATTACATATAGATAGTAATATAAAATAATGTCTTTAAACGACCCGTAGCAGATATTATAGATAGAAGTATATTCTGACTTATTCACAACCAATCAGGCTCATATGTCATAAGTTAAATGGAATTAAATTTTAAGAATAGTTTTTCATGGGTGTTACCATTTTTTTGCATGTTTTTAACAGGATGCACGAAATATG
>JBCCHP010000054.1:0-8086 GCA_039028675.1 Pseudomonadota bacterium
CCGTTGATTATATCAAGATCGATGGTGTTTTTGTTCGAGATATATTGGCAGACCAGGTTGACTTTGAAATGGTCAAAGTCATTAATCGACTCGGACACATCATGGGTAAACAAACGATTGCTGAATTTGTCGAGAACGACGAAATCATTACCATGTTAACCGAGATAGGCGTTGACTATATACAAGGTTATGGTGTGGGAAAACCCAGACCAATCGAGCTATTGGACCAGAGTTAATTTAGTCCATCTAGAACGGGATATCGTCATCAAAATCATCTGCTGCTGGTACATTGTTACTGGCGGGTGCAGGGGTTGCAGCCGGTTTCTTTTCTGCTGGAGGTGGTGCATCGAATTGACCAGAACCGCCGCCGCTGCCGCCACGACCTCCCAGCATTTGCATTTCATTCGCTACAATTTCAGTGGTATAGCGGTCATTCCCTTCCTTGTCTTGCCATTTTCGAGTTTGTAGTCTTCCCTCGACATAAACCTGTGATCCTTTACGAAGATATTCACCCACAATTTCGGCCAGGCGCCCGAAAAAAACAACGCGGTGCCATTCCGTTCGTTCCTGTTGTTCGCCACTATCCTTGTCACGCCATGATTCAGCTGTTGCCAGGCTAATATTCGCAACGGCGGCACCACTGGCGGTGTAACGAATATCCGGATCATTTCCCAGGTTCCCGATAAGCGTTACTTTATTTATACCCCTAGCCATATTTCTTTTCTCCCAGATGTTAAATGATAGATAAGCAAGAATGTTATCTATTTAAAGAATCATACTATAGCCGGCACGAATTCCATATATCTCAAAAATCGCTGTTTTTAGCATTAGGTTGAAAGATTCTCTGAAAATTCAAACGCACAATAAAAAACAGCGAAATGTTAATATGTTAGCTAATGCTAAATAACAGATCGCTGTTTTGAAAGCCGTTAATAAACGCAACGGCTGCAATTTTAATTTGACTGATTACAGTTCAGCAGCGTGCTCAGTCAGGTATTCAGCTACACCAGATGAAGTTGGGGTCATGCCAGCCTCACCTTTTTTCCAACCAGCCGGGCATACTTCGCCATGTTCTTCCGTAAACTGTAATGCATCAACCAGTCTAAGCATCTCATCAACATTTCTACCCAGAGGTAAATTGTTAATCGTGATATGTTGAATAATGCCTTCTTTATCAATCAGGAAAGAACCACGCAAGGCAACACCATCGGGGTGTTCTACACCATAAGCTTCCATGATTTCATGCTTGATATCGGCAACAAGCGGAAAACTCACCTGACCAATACCGCCCTTATCGGTAGGCGTTTCACGCCAGGCATGATGAGTAAAATGTGAATCGATGGAAACACCAATCACTTCTACATTTTTTTCTTTTAATGCTGCGACACGTTTATCGTGCGCAATAATTTCCGATGGACAAACGAACGTAAAATCCAAAGGATAAAAAAACATAACGACATACTTTCCTTTAAATTGGGAAAGTGAAAAATCTTCTTGAAAACTTCCATCAGGTAAAACTGCCGTCGCGGTAAAATCCGGTGCAGCTTGACAAACATTAACGCCCATTTTTATTCCTCTAGTTAGTGATTACGAATACTTTGATCTACATACGTCGCATCTTTGTTTTTACCCATATAGACGCTAATCATTAATTCGCAAATATTTTCGAACACTTCTTTTTTTAAACGAATACTCATTGGCCCAATATGCAAATGATACGAATTGCACTCAACACAATGTGTGATATTGCAAAATTGCGATTGTGCGACAATTACTGTTTCGCATGGAGTATGTACGGACATTATTTTAAACCTTTATTTGGATGATGCTAGTGGATTTTCGGAGGCGACTGACGATTAATGAATCTATCAAATTGTAATAATTCAGGATGTTGGCCCTTTATTTCGTCTTTCCACTGAGCGGATAATCGATTTCCGGCTTTTTGTAGAATATCAGAATCGCATTCAGGATGTTGACTGAGTAATTGGAGATGAGTGGCAATTGCATCTGATATTTGCCTGTCTGGTTGCCTGGCATAACGTGTCATCAGGTAATAGATGGTCGCCATTAGCACTTCCATACGAGGCATGTTGTTTTTGGTTGATTTCATTGACCCAATCTTTATTCATTCAGTATCGAATATAGTTTAAATGATAATTATTTGCATTACTATTAAAATTACCGGGCAAGGGGAATGGGTCAGACGCCCGAAACTTATGACAAAAAAGAATAATTAAATGGCTGATTTATATAGATTAAATCAAATCTGATTAGGATTTAATATAAAAATCGACCGGTAATATCAACGTGATGGAATCCTGATCCATATTATCCGGAAAGGGTGGTAATGGTGTTGCCCGTTTCAGCATTTTTTCAACGGCACGATCAAGTAATTTGTAACCAGATGAATCGGTGATCTCATAACCAGCCAGACTCCCATCATTATCTATTGTGAAAACTACGGTTACCGTACCTTCCTGCTTTCTTCTCAATGCGCGTGAAGGATATTGTTTATGTTTTTGTAGAATGGCGCTGACGATTGCCTTATAACTCGCTTCAATTTTTCTTGATGTACCAGTATCAGTTACGGCACCTCTGGCCATCGTCGGCGCTTTATCATGAAAGCTGTCGGTTTGTTCTGTGGTGACAGTATTTGTCTGTTGCTGGACTTCTTTTTTTGCGACGGCCTTTTTTTCAACTATCTTTTTTTGTTTTACCTGTACGGTTGGTGTCTCGACTGGAAGTGGTTCGGGCTTTATCTCGACGACTTCAACCGCATCTATCTCTTCGATTGTTTCCATTTCTACAATTTCGACTTCTTCCACCTCTTCCACTAGTTCGATTGTCTCAACTTCTTCTATCTCGATATCTTCTGTCAATGCTGAATTATCTGGCACAAATGAGGGCGCCGGGATGATTGATACATGGAAACCTTCGAGCCCGGTGAGTAATTGCCCGGGAGTTTTATAATTGATAGTGATTAATACAATCGCATGCAGGCTGATGGCGAGAAAAGCAGCGACAGTTCGTTGCCATAATGTGTATTCCATATCAGCCTTCTTTGGTCGTAATCAATAATGTCTTTCTTACGCCAGCATTTCGTAATATTTCCATGGCTTCAATCGCCTTACCACTACCCACATACGCATCAACTTTGAGTTTAAACGTTTGCAGTGAATCTTCATTAATGATTTTAGTGGCTAATGCATGCAGTTCATTCAGTTCAATGAGTTCATTCTGAAAAGAAATCTGTCCATCTTCGTTGATTAATACAGTTGTTTCAGTAGGCAATACTGATGTCTCACTATCAGAGATAGGTGGTTCGACATAAAACAACTCAGGGATGGTAATCGCACCCGCTACAAGAAAGAAAATTAATAGTAAAAAAACAATATTAATTAATGGTAATACATTTTCTTCCGTATCAACTTCAACGCGCTTGGCAAATTTAAATGAAGATTTCATTGCTATTTAATAAATGAGAAGTTAGTAATACCAAGGATAGCTAGCTCGTCTACAAGATTGACAATCTCCTGAATCGCTAGCTCTTTATGTGGCTTGATCAGTACCTGCTGATTGGGTTTTTTATCCAATGCATTTTTTACAATCTCAGTTACCTTATCCAGACTTGCCGGTTTTCCCGCAATGTCTATCTCACCATCTTCAGACAGTCTGATTAGTAGCGAGCCTTCCATATTAGTATTTTGCTTGGTTGAAGGAGCAGGCGCGTTGACTTCAATCGCATGGTATTTACTGAAATTTGATACCAGCATAAAAAAGACCAGTAAAATAAATACTACATCGATTAAAGGCGTGAGACTGACGATGCGTTTCGTCCTGGTCCTCTCGTTTAGAAAGTGCATCGCTAGGCTCTGGACATGCTAGGCGACAAGTCGCTTGATGATATTCCTTCTTGTTCTTTTTCTTTTGAAATTTGTTCGGCTTGTACTGAACGAGTAAAAAGTTGAGTTACGGTGTCTTCCATTTCTTCGCCAACATAAGCAATCCTGCGTTCCATCCATTTGAACATCATTAATACCGGAATAGCGACTGCAAGCCCGGCGGCGGTTGTCATTAATGCTTGCCAGATACCCCCGGAGAGAATCGCAGGGTTAACCTGGCTACCTGCTACCTGTAATGCCTTAAATGCCTCAATCATACCAAGCACCGTACCAAATAATCCAAGTAATGGACTGACTGTAGCAATCAATTCCAGACACCACATGCCTTTGTTTAACGCGTTCATTTCTCTATTACCTACGCGCGCAGTTTCTTCACGAAGTGCAGAAATATCTGTACCACCTTTATTCAGGCCAGACATCGTGCTGTAACACACGACGGCAATGGGATTTTTTGAATCGGCAATAGTATGTATTGCATTATTACTATCGCCAGCATTCCATTGTTGTAGTGAAAGGTATAATTTTTTCTTTCGACTGAGACCGATAACGAAAAATTGATAAAGCTTTAACAGAATAACTGTCAGGGCAATGATAGATAGCGCCAGTAAGATAAACATAACCGGTCCACCGGCATCAAACATTTCGCTAAAGGAAACAGTGGAAGCTAATGTGTTTTCATTCATAACGTTTTTCCAACTTATTTACTGATTGAAATATTGTTTTTACTTGAAGTATTGATCATAGCAATACAGTCTGAATTACTATTAGGTTCTGCTTCACACTCCATGACCTTATTAATAAGGATGGAGCCGATTCCGTCACATTTAATATTCTTCACATCGAAGGCCTTGACAATTTTTTTAGCAGATTGAAGAGGTGCAATATTGAGCGCCATATTTTTGCTAATGATGTCTTCTTTATTAAATAACACCATATCCATTTTGAAAGTATTAAAGGCAAGATCAGTATCGTTCTTTATGACCAGATATACCCGACAGCTATTATTCCGCTGTTCAGTTTTATTGAGTTCAATATTGACATTGGCAATTGCAATGGCCGGCAAGCAACTGATGACAATCATAAATTTTTTTAAAAAACGCATACAGATAAACCATTAATAAATTTATTAAGTGACGAAAAAGAACAAAGAAAGGCTAATTTATCAGACTTTAGGCAATTGATAAATCTGTTACAAATCATTCTCATTTAACATTCGAATTAATTTCTTATGTTTTTCAATAGTTTTTGAAATAACTTTCCCCAGTATCGCCAGATAATTGAAAATTTTTATAAAAAGGCAATTTTTCGATTTCACTCCCGCTACTTAACTTCAAATTGGCATAAAACAAGTCACACGACTGAATAGCGTTAAGAAAATACTGTGATAAGTAAGAGAACGTAACAGTTGTATCAATTATGACGAGCAGCGAAATAATAATTAGAATCAATACGCATTAAATATATCTCTGATTTTGCAAGAAATTTAAAAAAAGTTAATTTTTTTTACATTTAGGGGTCACTTTTTGTGTGAGTTAAACGTCATAGTATATAAAGCATTTTTATTTTTATTTGAGAATTGAAATTCCGATAACATTTAACTGAGACAAACACAATGAGTAGTGGCACTACCTTACAAAATCTTGGCTTAAGAAAAACCTATGCGCGTATTCAGATTGCCAAGCTATTTGAAGACTCACATGTCTCCCATCTAAGTGCCAAGGACGTATTTGCGAAATTGGCAAAACAGCATGAGGGAATAAGCCTCGGTACGGTTTATCGAGTGTTGGGCGATTTGACTGATGTCGGGTTTTTACGGCGCCTACATCTCGAAGAGGGATTTGTCAGTTATGAACTGAATGGCAAAGAACAACACGACCATCTTGTTTGTACCAAGTGCCATAAGGTGCTTCAGTTTGATGACTTTTTCGATCATGATCGCTATGAGGCGATTGCCAGACAGCATGGCTTTAGTCTTAGCCATCACAGTCTGGTGTTATATGCATCTTGTGATACGCCCGCCTGTAAAAAACAAAGTATTAAAGAGAATTAAGCACACCTGAACCAGATCGTCACAATTCTAAATTGATAACGATTCTCATTTAATATAAGGTAAAGTGAAATTTGAATTTCACTGTATACCTTATATATGTCATCAAAGTTAGAAGCCCAAACAATAGATAACCTGTATCGAGATCATCATGGCTGGCTACGAAGCTGGCTCTTAAGTCGCTTAGGCTGTTCAGAAACCGCCGCTGATCTGGCTCAAGATACATTTCTTCGTTTGATGCTTAGCACTACGCATAAACATTTTGACTCAGTTGGTCGCACCCGTAGTTATCTTCGTACGGCAGCAAAAAATCTATGTATTAATTTGTGGCGAAGGCAGGAAATAGAACGCGCCTGGCTGGAAACAGTTGCAATTCTGCCGGAAGACAACGCCCCCTCTGCAGAACGACAAGTTGTAGTACTACAGGCCCTTGAGGAAATCAGCGTTATATTACAAACCCTTCCCACGAAAACGGCACATGCCTTTTTATTGGCAGAAGTCTGCCAGATGACAGATAAAGCAGTGGGTGAAGAGTTGGGAATTTCCGGGCGTATGGTACGTAAACACGTTGCCAAAGCTATGCTCGCTTGTTTGCAATTGCAGGCAAAGCAAACGGTATTTGAATTAAGTGAAACCGAATAAACCGTCAAACGCAATCATGCAACAAGCGGCAGAATGGTATGCCACTCTGCGTGATGGTAATGCGAATGAGCAATTAAAAGCCGAGTGGCAACAATGGCTTGATGCAGACGTGCTTCATCTTACTGCCTGGCAAGATGTTGAAACAATTAGTCATCAATTCGAGCCATTAAAAACGATACCCGAACCAAAACAAGTCGTTGATAAATTTCAAACAGCAAATCATCGTCTGATAAAACGTCGTCGCGTATTAAATAGTATTATTTTACTGGGTGGTACTGGTCTTTTAAGTTATCTAGGTTGGCGTCATACTTCATTACCTACTGCAGTCATCACGCTACAAGCAGATTACAAAACCGGAGTTGGTGAGCTTCAGGAAATCCTTTTGGCTGATGGTAGCAAACTCTGGCTGAATACATCGAGTGCTATTGATACTCACTTTAATGAAAAATTACGTCTTACTACGTTATTAAGTGGAGAGCTTTTTATTGATACGGCTGCAGATCGTGCCAGACCGTTTATTGTCGATACCAGACATGGCCGGTTACGCGCGCTAGGTACGCGATTCAATATATTTCAGACTGAGTCAAAAACAATGTTAGGTGTTTATGAAGGTGCGGTCGAGATCAATACCAATGGCCAAAATCATATTATCAAAGCTGGGCAGCAAGTAAGTTTTACATCAACGAATATTGGCATGACTGAAAAAGCTGATATGGCGCGTGAAGCATGGAAGCGCGGCATCCTGATTGCTGAAGACATAACACTACGTAAACTTGTCGATGAATTGGGGCGCTATCATCAAGGTCATCTTTCCTTGGATGAGAAGATCGAAGACCTTAAAGTCTATGGTAACTTTCCTGCCAACGATACTGTTCGCGTCTTAGATATGTTGACCGCTGTGCTGCCAATTCAAATTAAACAACCCTTACCCTGGTGGACCAGTATTCAACCAAAATAATAATTAAAATATCTAATAACGGTTCCGCATTTAGTCGACTTATTGGTTTAACACAATAAGAAAGATTTAACTGGGGAACACACATATGTTTTTTACCTGTAGCACTGAATTTAGCATCGCTCGTAATCTGCTGACTGATGCTCAGAAACTATTTTTCATTATAAGTTTATGTATCTTTAACTGTTGGAGCATCAATGCCAACGCGGAGACTGATACATCTAATTCTCAAACTAGCAAACAATACAATATCCCCGCGGGTCCACTCTCCAGTGTCTTAACACAATTCTCAACAGAAGCAGGTATATTTTTGGCCGGTGCAACAGAATTAGCAGAAGGTAAATCCAGTGCCGGTTTGATTGGTACTTACTCAGTTGATGAAGGCTTAGTAGAAATTCTTTCCGGTACAGGCTTGGACTATCTGATAGATAACAACGGTACTGTGACTCCTGCAGTGTTCGTGCCTGTAACTCGCCAGTGACCATCAATGGCGATAACAAATACGATTGATCATCTTCACTAATTTTAATTAAAGTCACA
>JBCCHP010000055.1:0-8030 GCA_039028675.1 Pseudomonadota bacterium
ATAAAATGTTCATTAATATCATTATTACCGAGAATTATTCCTGCGGGCGTTTGTGATATATCGTCAGCTATATTACGTATCGTCACTTGTTCCAAATCTTCATCATAAATCCACAGGAAATTTCCATCAGAAATAATTTTTTGTGAATAAGGTAGTTCATAAGACCAGTGGAATTTAGCTGGTTGACGCAAATACAACATTCCACTTGAATTTTCTATCACCTGCCCTGATTCATTAAGTAAGGTCTGTGAAAAGTTTGACTCTATCGTTTCAAGTCCATTGAGAAAATTGTTTAGTGGGTTTTCATTGGCGAATACACAATGAAACTGGAACAAAAGATATAGGAAAATAATGCGCAGCATTAATCTACGGGTGGCGGTGGCGCAGCAAGTATCTCTCTACTGCCATTTGATTCCAATGGGCCTACTAATCCACTGCTTTCCATTTCTTCGACAATACGCGCTGCGCGATTATAACCAATCTTTAAACGCCGTTGTATATACGAAATAGATGCTTTGCGTGTTTCAGTCACTATTCTTACCGCCTCATCATACAAGGGGTCCATATCGTCTTTCGGCGCATCAATACCTGGTATGGCATCAGTGCCGCCCTCGGTTGGACCAAGTAATATATCATCTATGTACTCTGGTTCTCCACCACGTACTTTTAAATTATCTACCACTTTATGGACTTCATTATCTGAGACAAATGCGCCGTGTACACGTTCAGTCAGGCTATTACCGGGCGCAAGAAATAACATGTCTCCATGCCCCAATAAATTTTCTGCTCCCATTTGATCGAGGATTGTTCGTGAGTCGACCTTTGAGGAAACCTGAAAGGCAATTCGACTTGGAACATTGGCTTTTATTAACCCAGTAATAACATCGACTGATGGCCGTTGGGTCGCCAGGATTAAGTGGATACCTGCTGCTCTTGCTTTCTGAGCTAATCTGGCAATTAGTTCCTCTACTTTCTTGCCAACTGTCATCATCATGTCAGCAAGTTCATCGATGATGACAACAATATATGGCAACCTTTCCAAATCAGGTATTACATCTTCTTCACTGATTGGTTTATAAAATGGGTCCTTGATTGGCGAACCTTTTTGCTGTGCATCGATTACTTTTTTGTTATAACCACTAATATTCCGAACTCCAAGTGAAGCCATTAATTTATAGCGGCGTTCCATTTCGGCAACACACCAACGTAAAGCGTTTGCTGCTTCTTTCATATCCGTAACAACTGGTGCTAACAAATTTGGTATCCCTTCATAGACAGATAATTCAAGCATTTTGGGATCGATCATGATTAGTCGCACATCAACTGCTGTCGCTTTATACAATAGACTTAATATCATTGCATTCAGCGCGACCGATTTACCTGAACCAGTCGTTCCCGCAACCAATAAATGTGGCATTTTTCCAAGATCTGTCACAACAGGTTTACCGCTAATATCTTTACCAAGTGCTAACACTAAAGGCGATTTTAGAGATTCATATTCCTGTGAATTTAATATTTCCCCGAGCGTAACCAGGTCACGGTTTTCGTTTGGTATTTCCAGACCAATATAAGGTTTGCCAGGAATGACATCGACGACACGAACACTAACTACAGCAAGCGATCGCGCAACATCTTTCGCCAGATTGGAAATCTGGCTACCTTTCACACCAGGTGCAGGATCTAGTTCAAATCTTGTTATTACTGGCCCAGGATGCACAGCGACGACTTCAACCGACACACCAAAATCCTTGAGCTTTAATTCAACCTGCCTGGACATTGCTTCTAGTGCATCCGTTGAATACTGACCTTTTGATGGCGGAGGCTCATCAAGTAGATTTAATGGCGGTAAAACTGAATCGCCAGGCATTTCAAACAGGTTTTCCTGTTTTTCCTTAACTGCTCTGATACCTTGCTTCACTTCGGGTGGTTTGGCTTGAATTACAGGTGGAATTCGTTCTACTTCTATCTCCTGTTCTCGCTTTAAAATAACTTCTCGATCCTTTCGCGCCCGACGACCTTGTGATCTTTCCTGCATTGAGAGCATAGATTCACGAATATAAGCGATAGATAGAAGTGTCCAACGTCCTGTTCTATCAATCACAGCTAACCAGGAAAGTCCGGTATACAGTGTCAACCCGATCATAAACATGGCGAGTAATATCAGTGTGCTCCCGGTATTACCCGTTGCTTCTAATGCAATTGAGCCAGCAGCCTCGCCCAATATCCCGCCAGCACTTCTAACTTCATATGGCAATGCACCGCCCGGGATAAAGTGTAATTTTGCGATGGCGCAACCACCAATATAGCCAAATAAAATGCCAATACTGTGTAAGGAAAAATAAAGCTGGCTAAACGGTTCTTTTGCAAGACGTCTGGCAAATAATCGCCAGCCGCTGTAGAGCACCAATAAAGGAATAAGGTAGCCAAAATAACCAAAAATATAGAGTAAAACATCGGCAATCCATGCGCCGATTGCGCCACCTCGGTTATAAATCTCGTCTGCGTTGATAGAATGTGACCAACCCGGATCGTCGGGGTGGAATGTAAATAATGCGAGTAATAGATAGACTGCAAATATCATCATCGCAAAAATGATGACCTCACGTATATTTTTCATTACATGGTCTGTAATAGGTTGAGCTTGTTTTTGCTTTCTTGTAGCTTGAGCCATATTAATGCAGTTTAAAAAGAAATTAATGTAATTATATGTTTAATAATGAAATATTTAAAGGATTTATGAGAATAATAATCTGTAGACACGATCTTAACATTTTGCCGTTAGCCGTCCTTTCACGTACCATAGCGCTCGGTTTTTGTGAGGCAATACAAGCACATATTTGAGCTAAATTATCCTTTAATTTTACTCTTTTTGCCCCATCTTAATGAATCAGTATATCTATCAAGAATTATTGCAATATCACGCTGGAGTGTATCAATGAGCGAAACAAAACATGCGAAACTATTAATCCTGGGCTCAGGGCCTGCCGGCTATACAGCTGCACTATACGCTGCTAGAGCAAACCTATCTCCGGTATTGGTCACAGGTTTGCAACAAGGCGGACAATTAACCACGACGACCGATGTCGATAATTGGCCTGGAGATGTTGAGGGTTTACAGGGACCAGATCTGATGAATCGCATGCTGCAGCATGTTGAGCGTTTTGAAACTGAGGTTGTGTTTGATCATATTCATACTGCTGAACTCGATCAGCGTCCATTCAAATTAATTGGTGATGCGGGTTCTTATACGTGTGATGCACTAATCATTGCGACAGGCGCATCAGCAAAATACTTGGGACTTCCATCAGAGGAAGCCTTTCAGGGTAAAGGAGTGTCCGCTTGCGCGACCTGTGATGGATTCTTTTATCGTGGAGCAGAAGTGGCAGTGATTGGTGGCGGGAATACAGCAGTAGAAGAAGCTCTGTATTTGTCAAATATTGCGAGTAAGGTCACTGTGGTACACCGACGTGATGAGTTTCGTTCAGAGAAAATACTATCGCAACGTCTGATGGAAAAGGCAGAGAATGGCAATGTTGAGATTCAATGGAATCATGTCCTTGATGAAGTATTGGGTGATGATAGTGGTGTCACTGGCATGCGTATTAAAGACGTGAACAGTGATGAAACAAATGACGTCTCGTTAAAAGGTGTCTTTATTGCTATTGGCCATCAACCCAATACCCAGTTGTTTGAAGGTAAATTAACGATGAATAATGGATATATTGAAGTAAATAGTGGATTAAATGGTATGGCTACCATGACTAGCATAGAAGGAATATTTGCCGCAGGAGATGTCTCAGATCATGTCTATCGTCAGGCTATTACATCAGCCGGCACTGGCTGTATGGCAGCATTGGATGCCGAAGCCTATCTGGATTCCATGAATAAATAATGATGAATATTGAGTCTGCTTTCAACAAATTGGCATAACTGACATTTTTTTATTTCAACAATTCAATTAGTGCAACAATCAGTAAAAGCAATTCTTAAACGAATGTTTTTCTCCATTCTGTTTATCATGATTGGGGGTTGGCTTGGTTTAACAGCATTGCTGTATTTTTACCAGGCAAGCTTTATATTTCACCCCAATGGCAATGTAGTGGTTACACCGGATAAATTATCTCTTGATTTTGAAGATGTATATCTAACTACTAAAGATAATCAAAAAATAAATGGTTGGTGGGTGCCTCATCCCGAACCACGATTCACATTGTTATTTCTACATGGTAACGCCGGTAATATTTCTCATCGACTCGACACATTAAAATTATTTCATGATCTTGGATTATCTGTCCTGATAATTGATTATCGAGGTTACGGAAATAGCACTGGTAATATATCTGAACAAGGCACCTATATAGATGCGAATACAGCTTGGCAGTACTTAACTAATAAAATGAAAATAAAACCAGATGAAATCATTATATTTGGTCGCTCATTAGGTGGTGGTGTAGCTAGTTGGCTGGCAAAAAACTATAATTCTGCAGGTGTTATTCTAGAATCAACATTTACTTCCATTGCTGATATGGGCAAACATTACTATCCCTACATGCCAGTCAAATTAATCAATCATATTAAATTTGATTCGTATTCAAGGATTACTAAAATTAATGCACCATTACTTTTTATACATAGTCAATCTGATGAAATTGTCCCTTTTGAGTTTGGTCGTTCACTTTTTGAAAAAGCGAATGAGCCAAAATCCTTCCTGCAGATTAGTGGTAATCATAATTATGGCTTTCAACAAAGCAGGGGAATTTACGTTTCTGGTTTAAATAATTTTTTGACTGAACTACAAAGCCAATGAAATTTCTGTCGACAATAGAACGTATAGGTAATCGACTACCAGATCCCAACACCCTATTTTTTATTGGCACTGTCTTAATTTTTATTGTTTCTTATATTGCCAGTATGTTGCAATGGACTGCTATAAGCCCTACTGGTGAAAAATTGATCGCTAGTAATTTATTATCGAGTAATGGCATCTGGTGGTTGTTATCAACAATGGTTGATAATTTTATGCAGTTTCCACCCCTGGGGATTGTCTTGGTAGGTATGTTGGGGATTGGTTTTGCCGAGAAAACCGGATTGCTTGCTGCTGTTATTCGCACCAGCATGAAGCATGTTTCAATGCGCTTACTCACGCCGGCAACACTTTTTATTGGCATCATGTCTTCCCTGGCACTTGATGCGGGTTATGTCGTATTGGTACCCCTTGCCGCTTTAATATATCTATCTGTTGGGCGTTCTCCTTTACTTGGTATCGCTGTATCTTTTGCCGGAGTCTCCGCAGGTTTCAGTGCCAACCTATTTATTACCGCACTTGATCCATTATTAGCGGGTTTCACGCAAAGTGCCGCTAACTTTATCGATCCTGAATATCAGGTTGCGATTACTGGTAACTGGTGGTTCATGATCGCATCAACATTTTTACTCACGGCAACAGGTTGGTCTGTAACTGAGCGTTTTGTTGAACCTGCCATCGCAGATATAGATATAATAGAAAGTCAGGAAGAAGATAATCAAAATAACTCCGAAATAGAATCAAAGGCATTAAAATACGCCGCAGCTAGCGTTGTCATTGTAGCGTCACTCATTTTTTTATCGATCTCTCTCACAGGATGGCCATTACATGGGAAAGGCGATTATTTTGATCGATGGATAGAAGCAACAGTCCCATTGTTACTTATTTTATTTTTCCTGCCAGGACTTGTGTTTGGAATATGCAGTAAATCCATACAATCTGATCGCGATGTTGCCACCATCCTGGGTAAAGTAATGGCTCAATTAGGTCCTTATATTGTGCTGGCATTTTTCGCTGCACAATTTATAGCGGCATTTAATGAGTCCGGGCTTGGACAAATTCTAGCTGTCACGGGTGGAAATTTATTACGCGATTTAAATGTTGGAGATTCATATCTCTTAATCTGTTTTGTCTTAATGGTTGTATTGATCAATTTATTGATTGGATCTGCATCTGCTAAATACGCCTTTTTTGCACCCGTATTCGTGCCTATGCTAATGCAGGTAAATATCAGCCCTGAATTGACTCAGGCTGCATATCGAATTGGTGACTCAGTCAGTAATATCATTACACCGATGAACCCTTATATGATTATTATCATTATGGAAGTGAGAAAATATGTGAAAGGCTCTGGGTTAGGGACAGTTGTAGCAATGATGTTACCTTACACAATAGCATTTACATTAGTATGGCTAGCATTGCTTGTTTTATGGATAGAATTAAGTATTCCGATTGGTCCCGGCGCAAGTTTGAAGTACCAATACTAATTATCATGCTGAAATATGATAATATCCGATACTAGCTTTTTTGAATAATTACTATGTCTAACGAATGTATTTATAAAATAATTTTCCACAATCAGGGTCAAGTGTACGAAATATTTGCCCATGAAGTACATGAAGGTGCCATGTTTGGTTTTATTGAAGTTGAAAAAATCACATTTGGTGAACGCAGCTCAGTTGTGGTCGACCCAAGCGAAGAGAATCTCAAAAGTGAATTTAAGGGCGTCAATCGAACATATATCCCTATGCACTCGATCATTCGCATCGATGAAGTGGATAAGCAAGGCTCGGGTAAGATCACTAAGGTAGAAGCAGGTGAAAATATTACACCTTTCCCTGTATATTCAAAGTCAGTTGATACAGATACGTAATTCAGCCAAGTAATGCTTCAAGATGAGCGATGACCGCATCTGCATTACCTTCTAGATTATAACCTCCTTCAAGCACGGAGACGATTTTCCCATCACAATACTGATTAGCAATTGTTTTCATTATATTGCTCAATTCTACAAACCCATCGTCAGTAACATCATAACAGCCAAGGCTATCACCTCGCTTGCTATCAAAGCCTGCAGATATAAATATCATCTCAGGTTTAAAAGAAGGTAAAACGGGTAATAAATTGGCCTTGTATGCATCGATAATCATCTCGTCTGTTGTGTTGCAAGGCAGGTGTACATTCAGATTAAATCCTTTGCCCTTACCTTTTCCAATGCGTGCGGGATCGCCAGTACCAGGATAAGCATATTGATCATGTGTTGAGAAAAATAAAATACTTGGATCTTCATAGAACATGGCCTCTGTTGAATTACCATGATGATAGTCCCAATCAACTATCAATATATTTTTTAAGCCATATTTAAGTTGTGCATATCTTGCAGCTATCGCAACTTGGTTAAAGTAACAAAACCCTTCTTCTTTTCCAGTATTTAAAGCATGATGTCCAGGAGGACGAGTCGCACAAAATACATGCTTTAATCGCTTGCTCATTACTTCATCAACGCCACTCATAGCTGCAGCAACCGCTGCTAATGCGACAGGGTATGCATCCGAATAATTATTTTTAATAGATTCGATATGCGCTTTTGTATGAATATTTGTCAGCCAATTTTCAGCTGCTTTGTGTAATTTTGGCTTTGCTAACTGTTCAAGCAACAGCGTGTCATTTAGTTTATTTTTCAACACCTGATAACGCATTGGTGATTCAGGATGTCCTGGCAAGAGATGATAATTCATAAAAATATCATCCATAATTATACCGGTTAAAGAGTCATTAGATTTTGCCGATATTATCGTATTAGGCAACCAACTAAGTAAAATAGTTGACGAACCATTTAATATAAAGCTTCTGCGTTTCATAAGCTGATTATTATGCCAAGTTGGTCTACAATAAATAGATAAAAATTAAATAATATTATAAATTTGGTTAAGACAATGCGAAATTATTTTTATGTACTTAGTTTTTTTTCAAGCTTATTTGCTTTTATGCAGGTCCAAGCTGCGTGGGAAGTGACGACTCTTGAAGATGTCAGTAACACCAGCACACCTATTGCATTTGTTATTAATGATAAGGGGTATTCGGTAGAAATATACAAGGATAATGTCGGCGCAGTTCGTTCCCGTTTTTCATTAAATGAATATTCAGAGCCTATGGCAGATAAACATTGCCCTACTTTTCAAATCGATAACAGGATTATTGATAATCGTTCACTGAATGATGCACC
>JBCCHP010000056.1:0-7857 GCA_039028675.1 Pseudomonadota bacterium
AAAACCGGGCGGGGAGGATGTGCGCTACAACAATGGCGGCTGAACAGAAACTGATTGGGGTAGCATATGCGAAAAAAGTCTCTATCGAAAATTATTTCGATAATATCATTAAGCAGGTTCAGACATTTTCCAATGATTTTATGATTGTCTATGCCATGAATCAGTTTAAATATAATTTTCATGGTATAGCAGATAATTTAACATCAGATGAGTTAGTCGCAATGGAACAATCTGTTGTTGATTATTACGAGCAGGAATTTTCCAGAGAATATAAAAACCGTAATTCAGCTATAAATAATTTTGATATTCAGGATTTATATGTTGATTTAGAGCCCAAAACTATCTATCAACAGTTTCGCTATATCAGTGCTAACGAGTATCCATTGGGTGGCAAGGATGAATTAGATGCTGCTGAGGCAATGCTGTCTTATGATCGTACCCACAAAACCTTACACCCGATGATTCGTGATTTTCTGGTTAAGTTTGGTTATTACGACATTTTTCTGGTTGATCACGAAACGGGTCATATTGTTTATTCAGTTTTTAAGGAACTGGATTACGGCACCTCATTGATTGATGGTCCTTATTCTAATAGCGGTATTGGTCAGGCATTTAAACGCGCTAATCAGCTTACTAATGCTGATGAATTTGCAATAACAGATTTTGAACCTTACACACCTTCTTATGAAGATCCTGCTTCATTTATAGCATCGCCAATCTTTGAGGATGGAGAAAAAATAGGAGTACTTATTTTTCAAATGCCGGTTGCAGCAATCAATCAGGTCATGACTAATAATTATGACTGGAATAATGTGGGTCAAGGAGAAACGGGTCAGTCCTATTTAGTAGGCAGTGACAATATTATGCGTAGTATGAGTCGTTCATTATATGAAAATAAAGCTGACTATCTGACAAAACTTAAAGGATTAAATACCGATGCAGGGCTTGTTTCATTAATTGATATGAAAAATACGACAATAGGGCTACAGAAAGTCAGCAGTGAGGGTGTACAAAAAGCATTAGCCGGCGAATCCGGTTATGCAAAGTATAATAATTACCTGGGTATACCAGTTCTATCAGTTTATGCGCCAGTAAACATTCCCGGTTTAAACTGGGCGATCCTCAGTGAGATTAATGAAACTGAGGCTTATATCGGTCTCGATTCACTTATCTCTACGATATTAATCAGCAGTATTGTTGCGATATTCATTATTGGATTAATTACCGCTTGTTGTGGCTATGGATTCGGTTATCTGATTACCAAACCACTTGATGATATGACGCGAACCGCAGAAAAAATCTCAACTGATTTAACGAAAGGTAAAGGAGATCTGCAACGACGTTTTGATGACGCAAGGGATACTGAGTTATGCCGCATCGCTAAGAGCATGAATATTTTTCTCGAAAGTACCCAGATACTCATTGCCAAACTCAGTGATACTGAGAGTGACGTTAGTAATTCGGCCAATGAGGTTCAATCTACTGTGAATGAAACAATGACTGGCTTATTAAAAAATAAGGAAGATGTGGAACATCTAGCCGATTCCATGACACAGCTATCATCCGCGATTGCTGATGTGGCCAAGAGTGCTTCGCAAACAGCAGCAAGTTCGTCGGCAGCGGACAATGAGGCACAGCAAGGTAACAAGATTGTGTCTGAAACTGTTATTTCCTTGCAAGAGTTAGCTACAGGATTTGAACAAACCAGTCAGGTCATCGATGGCTTACGTGATGACAGCGGAAGTATTGGTTCGGTAGTAGAAGTAATTGAGGGAATTGCAGAGCAAACTAATTTGTTAGCCTTAAATGCTGCCATTGAAGCCGCGCGCGCAGGTGAACAGGGTAGGGGCTTTGCAGTCGTTGCAGATGAAGTCAGAACATTGGCACAACGCACTCAGGAATCAACAATAGAAATTCAGTCAATTATTGAACGTTTACAAACGCGGAGTGTTGATGTGGTTGAAGTATTGGATAAAGGCAGAAAGGATATTCAACCATGTTTGGAAAAGGCAGAGATTGCCAGTGAGGCTTTACAATCAATCACCAAGAGTATGGCAGAAATCGATATGATGAGTGCACAGGTTGCCAGTGCTGCAGAACAACAGAGTATGTCAATGAAAGAAGCAGATAATTATGTCGACAACATAAAAGATTCAATGGATAAAATCTCTGAGGTTTCAGAATGCGCACAACTCGCCGGTAATTCACTAAAAGGTACCGCAGAGCATCTACATGGATTTGTAAAACACTTTGATAATTACAAAGTGTGATTTACAACAAAATATGACGAATATCGTTTAGTACAGTACTGAGAAATTGAGTAAATTGAGCGCCAGCAACTCCGTCAATGACTCTATGATCATAGGAAAGAGCAAACGGCATAATTAAGCGTGGCACGAATTGTTCGTCTACGAAAACTGGTTTTATTTCTGCGCGAGAGACGCCAAGGATGGCAACTTCTGGTGTATTGACAATAGGAGTGAATTGTTTTCCGCCTATGCCACCAAGACTTGAAATAGTAAAACACCCTCCCTGAATATCTTTCGGAGAAATATTTCCGGCTCGTGCCTTGTTACTCAATTCGCTGATTTCATTTGCGATGTCATATAAACCTTTTTTATCCACATCTTTCACTACCGGAACTATCAATCCATTGTCTGTATTGACTGCTACCCCAATATGAAAATAATTTTTCATGATCAGATTTTCGCCATCAGGCGATAATGAAGCATTAAAATCAGGAAATTGTTGAAGTGCATCCACCACTGCTTTGACCAGAAAAGCAATTAGCGTCAATTTAATTCCTTGTTTCTTGGCTGATTCCAGCTTTGATTTTCTGAATTCCTCCAGTTCAGTAATATCAGCTTCATCAAATTGTGTGACATGCGGTACGGTTATCCAACTCCTATGTAAACTCTGACCGCCTAGTCGTTTTAATCGACTTAACGGTTTTGTTTCAACCTCACCATATTTTGAAAAATCAACCGGTGGTATCTCCGGCAAGGCAAAGCCGCCACTCGGTGTTAACTTATTACTGGTCAGTACGCTTTTTGTAAATGCCTTTACATCTTCTTTTAGTATTCGACCCTTGGGACCATTACCGTATACCAGACCTAGATCAACACCCAGTTCTCTTGCGAATCGCCTGACTGACGGCGTAGCATGGGCCTTTGCAGATTTGCTCTGCCCAACTTTTTCACTACTTTCAATAATTTTTGGTGGTGGCTTTGGTGCAGGCGATGCAACTTCTGGTTGTTTATTTTTTTCAGGCTGTTTGGCAGGCGCAGATTTATTTTGTGTTATCGTCGCCTCAGTATCAGTTTGTTTATTGGTTAGTTCGATACTAAAAATATTTGCACCCTGTGCGACTTTATCACCAACATTAATATTCACCGATTTAATAATCCCGGTATGAGGTGAGGGGATATCCATTGTTGCTTTATCACTTTCCAGTGTCAGTAATGTATCTTCCTTATTAACACTATCACCTGTATTCACTGCAATCTCAATGACATCGACACTTTCGAAGTCACCAATATCAGGTAAGAGGATGTCTTCTACATGACTCATAAGATTAGCTGCTTATACACTTAACGGGTTAGGCTTATCAGGATCGATATTATATTTTTTTAGTGCACTAGACACTTGATCGGCAGTAATCGCACCTTCTTCTGTGAGAGCCTTGAGTGCGGCGATGACAATAAAATAGCGATCGACTTCGAAAAAGTAACGCAGCTTTTCACGCGTATCACTACGACCAAATCCATCAGTTCCTAGAGCGATATACTTTCCAGGTATAAATTCACGGACTTGATCCGCATAGGTTTTCATATAATCCGTTGCTGCAACTGTCGGAATAGATGCATCATTTAGTAATGATTCTATATATGATTTTTTTTGTTTCTTTTCAGGATTAAGCATATTCCAACGGGATACGACCAGACCGTCTTTTCTTAACTCATTAAAGCTGGTGACACTCCAGATATCAGCATTTATTTTAAAATCGCTTTTTAGTAGCTCTGCTGCTGCGATAACTTCCCGCAAAATCGTGCCGCTACCTAACAGATTTATTTTTGCTTTGGTTTTTTTTGCCTTAGGCAAACGATACATGCCTTTTAGAATGCCTTCTTCTGTGCCCGCTGGTAAAGCAGGATGAACATAATTTTCGTTCATTACCGAGATATAGTAATACACATCTTCATGATTTTGGTACATTCGTCGCATCCCATCTTGAATGATTACCGCAAGTTCATAGGCATAGCTTGGATCATAACTAATACAATTCGGTATGGTTGAAGCAAGAATATGTGCATGACCGTCCTGATGTTGTAAACCCTCACCATTAAGAGTTGTTCTTCCCGCTGTACCACCCAAAAGAAAACCTCTTGCCCGCATATCACCTGCAGCCCAGGCTAAATCACCGACGCGTTGAAAGCCAAACATCGAGTAGTAAATATAAAACGGGATCATCTGTAGATTATGATTACGATAAGCCGTTGCAGCAGCTATCCATGAAGAGATAGCACCTGCTTCATTTATCCCTTCTTCCAGAATTTGTCCCTTTTTATCTTCACGGTAATACATCACTTGATCTGAATCGACAGGTTCGTATAGCTGACCGACTGCAGAATAAATACCATATTGTCTAAACATACCTTCCATACCAAAAGTACGTGCTTCATCCGGAACGATAGGCACAACATGTTTGCCAATATTCTTGTCTTTTAACAATGCATTTAATATTCGTACAAAGGCCATGGTAGTTGAGATCTCTCTTTCACCTGTGCCTTCTAATAATTTTTCATGTAACGATATATCCGGTATTTTCAGTTCTGGAGCAGGTTTTCGTTTTCCAAAGAAGTAGCCCCCGAGTGCTGAACGTCGTTCTTTTAAATATTTTAATTCCTCGCTATTTTCGTCAGGCTTATAAAATGGCGTGTCTTTGATCGCTTCATCAGAGATGGGGATGTTAAATCGGTCACGAAATTGTTTGAGTGCTTTTTCGCCCATCTTTTTTTGTTGATGCGTAATGTTTTGACCTTCACCTGCTTCACCCATACCATAACCTTTAACCGTTTTGACGAGTATGACGGTAGGTTGACCTGTGTGTTTGGTTGCTGCTGCATAAGCTGCATAGACTTTATGCGGGTCATGACCGCCTCGGTTCAATCGCCATATATCTTCATCAGACATATTGGCTACCATTTCTTTTAGTTCTGGATACTCACCAAAGAAATGTTCCCGTACAAATGCACCATCATTTGCTTTATATGCCTGATATTCTCCATCTACCACTTCCTCCATTCTCTTTTTTAACAAGCCAGACGTATCTCTTGCGATTAAGGGATCCCAATAAGACCCCCAAATAACTTTGATCACATTCCAGCCAGCACCACGAAAGGTGCCCTCCAGTTCCTGAATAATTTTGCTATTACCACGCACGGGTCCATCCAGTCTTTGTAAATTACAATTAATTACAAATACCAGGTTGTCGAGTTTTTCTCTTGCAGCGAGGCCAATAGCGCCTAAGGACTCTGGCTCATCCATTTCACCATCACCCATAAATGCCCAAACCTTACGCTTGGTATCTTCACTTAATCCCCGGTTTTCCAGATAGCGCATGAATTGCGCCTGATAGATTGCCATCAAAGGTCCAAGCCCCATAGATACTGTCGGGAACTGCCAGTAATCAGGCATTAACCATGGATGCGGATAGGATGATAAGCCATTACCGTCTACTTCCTGTCTAAAATTAAGCATTTGTTCTTCTGTAATGCGACCTGTTAGAAATGCGCGTGCATAAATACCCGGTGCAGAATGTCCCTGCACGAATAACAGATCACCTCCATGACTTTCACTGGGGGCATGAAAAAAATGATTAAATCCAACGTCATAAAGCGTGGCTGAAGATGCAAAACTGGCGATATGTCCACCTAATCCATCATTCTTCTGGTTTGCTTTCACGACCATCGCCATGGCATTCCAGCGTACCAACGATCGTACACGCCATTCGATTGCAGCATCACCTGGTGACTTCTCTTCTTGATTTGAAGGTATCGTATTTAGATAGGCTGTATTTGCAGAAAAGGGTAAATAGGCACCGGAATTTCTGGCCCTGGCTACCAGTTGTTCCAGAATATAGTGTCCACGCTCAATTCCCTCACGCTCCAGAACGGAATCAAGTGCTTCAAGCCACTCCTGAGTTTCTTGTGGATCAATATCATTTTCTTGTTCAGACATTTTTACCGAATCCCTGCATACTTTGTAGAATAATCCGCCAATTTCAGGTCAAACTGGTATTATTCTGATTAATCTTAGATAGTAGTTGAGCTATCACTTTTTTTAAAGCTTCTAGATTACAAGTTCGAATCAAAAAAATTTTTTTGTCACTAAATAGAGTCAGTCGGGATTACAAAATGAATATTTCTCTTCAACAAAAAAAAGCCTTGCCTACAAAAAAGCAGGTTGATGCAATACAGAATTGGGTAATGGTATTTGCACATCCATTTAAAAATAGTCAATTCATCTATAGTGACAAACTGGTCAAAAGACGAAAACTGCTGGATTCAAAAGCCGCAGACAAATCTGCAATAACAATTGATTTGCCTAATGTGATACAAAGCAGAATTGCTTATGCTGCAATTGAATCAAATACCAGCACATTTGATTTATTAACCTTATCCAGAAAGCTGATTGCTGAACATAAAGACAGCAATCCGTCTCAAATTGGTATTGTCGTTGAAGGTTTTGATGATAATGAATCTGAAAGAATAGCTGAAGCAGTGATAGCGGCGATATTGGCTGTCAGTTCGAGTATGCCAAACTTTAAAAGCGAAAAACAAAAAGACTTAAAACTAAAAAAGATTAGTTTATTTGGATTAAATAAACGACATGGCTTTAAACAAAGTTTTGCAGTTGCAGAAGGTAATGCATTAACCCGAAGTCTCAGTATGTTGCCATCGAATATGCTTACACCGACACATTACTTAAAAAAGGTCAAAGAAATAGCCAGGCAAAATAAATGGAAACTGGAATTTTATTCGGAATCTGATCTTAAACGTAAAAAGGCAGGCGCTTTTCTAGCCGTTTCGCAAGGTAGCCCCAAACCTGATGCCGGTATTATACGATTGCGTTATACGCCAAAGCAGATTAAAGGCAAGAAAATATTTTTAGTTGGTAAAGGAATTTGTTATGACACAGGTGGGACAAATTTAAAACCAGCTAATTATATGTTTGGTATGCATGAAGATATGCAGGGTAGTGCTGTTGCGTTGGGCACATTGCTCGCATTAAGTAAAATGGACTTTGATAGACCAGTAGAGTGCTGGATGGCATTAGCAATGAACCATATTGGCCCTAAGGCATATAAGCCCAATGATGTCATAACTGCATGTGATGGTACGACGATTGAGATCGTACATACGGATGCAGAAGGCAGAATGGTGCTATCTGATACGTTGGTATTGGCATCAAAACAAAAACCATCTTTAATCATTGACTTTGCTACATTGACTGGTACTTGCATGTATGCAATTGGGACATCTTACAGCGGTATATTTACAAATAAAAAAGAATGGCATCCTGAATTAATCAAAGCAGGTGAGGATTCGGGTGAGCGAGTCTGGCCATTTCCACTTGATGAAGACTTTGATCAAATGATCAAGAGTGATATAGCCGATATAAAACAGTGTTCTCAAGAGAGCGGAGTAGATCATATTCTGGCATCCCGCTTTTTACAACGCTTTGTGAAAAATGATGTGCCTTGGATACATGTAGACTTATCGAGTAGTAATAAAAAAGGTGGCTTGGCTCATATACCAACAGACACAATTGGTTTTGGTGTACGTTATACTACGA
>JBCCHP010000057.1:0-7644 GCA_039028675.1 Pseudomonadota bacterium
GCATTATTTCGTGATCAATCCAATTGCCCTTTTTGTGCTTTTACAAAACATCGCTTATATGCCGAGTCTTATCCACTTGTAGATATAGGACCAGGTGCGAGTGAGCGCGGCAAGTTGACACATCTTGTCTTACAGTATTTATGGCAGCGACTTGGTGAGCAACAAAAATTAAAGTACTTGTCGGCAGATGAAGTCTCTAAATTAATTTACTCAGTAGTACGTGAGTCGCTAAAACAAATCAGTGAATCCAATCCGGAACAATATCAGAAACGCTATACAGCGCTTGAACAGCATCGTCTGGAAATATTGATTAAAAAGTGGTTAGAGATTGAACTGCAACGCAGTCCATTTACGACTATCGCAACTGAGGCATGGCAAACAGTAAAATTTGCTGATTTGAATTTGCATCTTTGCATTGATCGAATCGATCAATTAACCGATGGTCGACATGTCATTATTGATTATAAGACTGGGCAGGTGAGTAAACAGGCATGGGAAACAGAAAATCCAAGTGATCCGCAATTACCACTGTATGCATTAACAACAGATCATGAGATTACTGCTGTTGCCTTTGCCTCTCTGAAGTCAGGACAAATTGGATTTAAAGGTCATTCAGCAATTGAAGATATCTTCCCATCTATCAAACCCGATCCGGATTATCCCTGGCAACAACGATTGGCAGATTGGCAAACCGTATTAGTCAGGTTAGCTGAAGAATTTAAGCAAGGTATTGCTACAGTTGATGAGAATTGTATCTCATGTCTAGAAGGTGATATGCAAATGCTGAGTCGTATGCATGAGAGAGTTACGCATGAGTAATACGCCGCAGGATCAAGCAGTACGTGAACAGGCATTAATAGTTGATCAATCCTTTATTATTCAGGCGCCCGCGGGTTCTGGTAAAACGGCATTATTAATTAAACGTTATTTACGTTTATTAACACTCGTAGAAGCACCCGAAGAAATTATTGCTATTACATTTACTCGAAAAGCGGCGGCTGAAATGCAGGGTAGACTATTAAGTGTTTTAACAATGGCACATCAAAATAAAAAAGCCACTAATCAATATGAGCAGGAACTAATCGCATTATCTGAAAAGGTATTAAAACGTGATGCTGAAAGAGCATGGCATTTATTAGAAAACAAGCAGCGCTTACGCATTCAAACTATCGACGCCCTTTGCTCAACATTAACCAAACAACTTCCACTGCTGGCAAATCTGGGTTCACAGCCGGAAATTATTGAAAACGCGATACCATTATACGAATTAGCTGCTGAACGCACGTTAGCAGAGCTGGAAGGTAATGAATCTTGGTCAGATGCGATCGCTGCTCTATTAATACATCTGGATAATGATCTGCCTAGAGTAAAACGTTTGTTAGTCAATATGTTGATCAAACGAGATCAATGGTTGAGCTATGTATTGCATGAACATGATAGGCAGTCTATGCAAGCAACTATCAATCATCTTGCAGAAACTCAACTGCAATATATTGCTGATAAGTTGCCTGATACTGCTTCTGAAATACTTTGCAAGCTTATCAGTTTTGCTGCGACTAACCTGGAACAGATTAATCCTGAACATCCGATAGCTAACTCTTATTTACCTGGTCAGTTTCCTGCTGCGCGCGCTGAACACTTATCGACATGGCGCGCAATTACTGAGCTATTACTGACGACACAAGGAACCTGGCGTAAGCGACTTGATAAGACAATCGGTTTTCCTTCGGCGAATGAAAAAGGTATTTCTGCTGATGAACAGGAAACACGCGCAGAGATGAAATTAGTTATGCAATCATTACTCAAGGAACTTCAAGCATACGAAGGATTACAAGATGCGATCGCGATGATCAGAATCATACCGGATGGCAACTACACGGATGCTGAATGGTTAATCGTAAAGGCTTTATGTGATTTATTAAAATTAAGCGCGGCTCAACTAGATATAGTATTTGCGGAGCGCAATCAAATGGATTTTATTGGTATTGCCAATAAAGCCATTGTGGCTCTCGGCACTGATGACTCACCTACGGATCTGGCCAGACATCTGGATTATCAAATTAAACACTTATTGATTGATGAATTTCAGGACGTCTCGGTTAGTCAGGCAAGACTTATTCGATCATTAACGCGGGAATGGTCACTAGATGATGGCCGTACATTATTTCTGGTTGGTGATCCGATGCAGTCAATCTATCGTTTTCGTGAGGCAGAAGTAGGAATATTTATCCGTGCCTTTAATGAGCAACAGTTTGGTCATGTCCCATTGATAGCGAATAATTTAACTGTCAATTTTCGTTCTGAATGGGCACTGGTTGAATGGTTTAACACCAGCTTTAAGGCAATATTTCCCGCAGATGATGATCATACTATGGGTGCGGTGAGTTATGCTGATTCTGAAGCCTCCGATAATGCTAAATCGAATAACAATGTCACTATCTATCCGATTTATGAACGTCAATTTGCACTTGAAGCCGATAAGGTTTGTGATCTGCTCATAGAATTAACTAAAAATAAACCGGAAGAGTCGATAGCTATTCTGGTCAGAGGACGATCGCATCTGATAGACATAGTATCTACATTAAGGCAAACAAATATTAATTTTCGCGCAATCGATATCGAACAACTTGCGCATCGCCAGGTGATTCAGGACTTACTCGCATTGACAAGGGCATTGTTATTTCCAGCTGACCGTCTTGCCTGGCTGGCATGCTTGCGTGCACCATGGTGTGGTTTCAGTCTGGAGAGTCTGCATCATTTATGTCATGACAACCGTGATTCACTCATCATCGAGTGTTTAACTGATAGCTACATCATGCAAGGTTTGAATCCTGAAGTCAGATTAAGAGCAGAAAATTTTCTGACAAAAATAAAAACCGCTATGGCAAACAGGGAACGATATGGATTAAGTCAGACATTACAGGCGCTTTGGTATCAGATAGGCGGGCCGGCGACATTATCTAATCAAGCTGACTTAAATAATAGTGATACTTTTTTTGCATTACTGGAAAAGATCGAAACTGCTGGTAGTGTCGACAAGCTCGAAAATTTATTAACAGAAATTGAAAAGCTATATGCGGCGCCAGATGAACTAGCAGACCAAAATATACAGATCATGACAATTCATAAGGCTAAAGGGCTTGAGTTTGATCATGTCATATTACCCGGTCTAGGTAGACAGACACGTAACAATCCTGATGATTTATTGGCCTGGATGTTGATGGAAGATGCAATGGATCAGGGATTGGTACTTGCACCTATCAAGCAATCTGGTCAGCCACCATCCTCAATATACAATTACATCAATCATATCGATAAACAAAAACAGCGACATGAAGACCTTCGCTTACTTTATGTTGCATCAACCCGTGCGAAAAAAAGTCTGCATTTATTTGGACATGTAAAATTAAAAAAAGATGAACAGTCGATACAATGTGAGCCTAACAAACGAAGTTTGTTACATTATCTGTGGCCAAGTGTTGAGCAAGTCTTTTTACAACATATACCAGACAGTATGGAAGTTGATAATACGAAAGTAGTTCATGAACCCAATCAGCCTAATCGACGTCTGGCAAATGAATGGAAAATGCCGGATATAAGCAGTGAAATTGCAGAAACAGTTGATCAAAACATCAATCAACCTAATAAAACAGAGATAGATTTCGATTGGGCCAGTGAAACGATCAAGCATATTGGGTCGGTCACTCATCGAATGATCCAGCATATTGCGGAGAGTGATCTCGATCAATGGAATTCTGAAAAGATAAACCAAGCAAAAGATATTATTCACTTTTTATTAATACAACTCGGAGTCCCAGCAGATCAACAAGACTTTGCTACCAAACAAGTGATACAGGCATTAGTCAATATGCTCAATGATGATCGCGGATTATGGATTTTATCCCATGAACATAAAGAGACTGAAAATGAATATGCACTAAGCGGCCTCTATCAAGGCAGCGTGGTAAATATTGTATTAGATCGGACTTTTATCGATGATAAAGGTATACGCTGGATTATCGATTACAAAACAAGTCGACATGAAGGTGATAATCAGCAAGCCTTCTTGCAACGTGAGCAGGAGCGTTATACCGAGCAACTCACTATGTATGGCGAGATCATGAGTCATTTTGATGATAGACCGATTAAACTGGCTTTATATTTTCCTTTGTTACAAGGCTGGCAGGAATGGCAATATCAGGCATAAAAACGGTTTATTGATCGAATGATTATTTTTTTTTCTGCTAACATGAAAACATGAGTGACACTCAGGCAAAAGCGGCAAGAGATTTATTACTGACGGAATATCAGGCGATATTGAGTACGCATTCTGTTGATGTAGTGGGTTATCCATTTGGCTCAGTCACGCCTTATTGTTTAATTCAATCAGGTCAACCGTTAATACTTATCAGTAATATTGCACAACACACAAAAAATATTTTACATGATGAGCGTGTTTCACTAACAGTAGTTGAACGCGATGCCGACGATCAACAGACAGTTGGTCGTGTAACCTATATGGGAAATGCAAAAAAACTGTCCGCAAATGATTCGGATAGCATTGAACGTTATTACAGTTATTTCCCGCAATCACGCGATTATCACAATACGCATAGTTTTGATTTCTATCATATTGAACTGGTCCGTGCCCGTTATATTGGTGGTTTTGGCAAGATTTACTGGATCGAGAAAGATGAGTTATTAAAGCCGAATCCTTTTTCTTTCACTGAAGAAAAAAAGATGATTGACCATATGAATGCTGATCATCAGGATGCTATTAAGCATTACTGTACCCGACAAGGAATAAGCTATGCTGATGATATGATGCCAGTGATGACGGGAATCGATAGTGAGGGTTTTCATTTGCTCATCGGCGCATGTATCTACCGTTTTAATTTTGATAAAGCAGCTGAAGATGCGGTTAAGGTACGTAAAATACTGGTTAAGATGGCGAAGCGCTAAGCAGGTTTAGCAATACGTCATAGTTCGACCTCCTTGCGGTATTTTTCCACTACATTTCCTATACTCGACATTGACTCACTTTATGAATATGGCTACTGGTAATATCATGCTTATGATGTTGCGATTCAAGAAACTTTGCTTCCAATAAATAAGCCAACGATTCAAGTTCATTCATGCAAGCCGCGTCTTTATCGACGCCAGTCTGATATTGTAAATAGTGGACAAGCTCATGTAGAAGAATGCCTTTCCCTTGTGTCGTATCCAGATCGATTGAATCCAATAAATACACTGCCTTTTCATTAAAATTATATAAACCCAAAATCTTTAAACTTTTAGCATCAACAGCTTTTGGTAATTTTCCGCCGAAAGCGACTTCTGCTATCTGTTCTGCAGATACTTTTTTAACATCCGGGATTAAGCTCGCATCAAATTCAAATGAAGAATGTTTATTGATCCATTTTATTAAACCGGACATCAATGCATCTTCTGTCTCAAAATTAGTCCAATCAAAATCGATGTCATGCTCAATATGCTCATGCGCATTATGATGATCCAGATCAAAGTAGTGATTGTGATCATGACTTGATTTCGCATGTGCGGTTTGTGAGATTAAACCCGCACTTAAAACCAGTACTGAAATGGTATTCGCGCAACGGATATTTTTAACACGTTTTATTCCTTCCAGAAAATCTGCACGTTGGTCTTCTTTCAGTTGATACCCATTACTAAGCGCAAATTCCCTTACCAGCCTGAATGCGACTTGATCGTTTTCTGCTAATCCACGTTCATAAACCAGGGTTTGTTTTCCATTGATAATACAGGGATGAACCATCGCCTGTTTGTTATCATGATTCCTGATAAAACTACCGACCAGTTGCTGTAACCAACTAGCCGGTCTTTTTCTTGCCTGTAAAACATTCAGGTCTTCAAGTAGTTTTGCTTTTTTTTCAAGTTGCATGGTGAATGATGCTACTTAATTAGCGTGAAGCAATATTGGTATTTGGCGTTTCACCACTTGCAACAATCTCTCTGACTGCACTATTGACTGCGCCACTATAGGCATTACCCATAAGGGTATAATCTTCTTCAGCCATGACCGCGGTATAACCAATAGCATAAGACGATTTAAGTAAACCCATGCCGTCTTTTTTCCCGTCACCCATCATTAATAGCATACTGGAATTGTCTTTATCTCCCAGGATTTGATCATAAGGCCCCCAAAGCTGTGGAGCAGAGAACGGACCGCCTCCTACGAGTACATCCAGGATGACTTTTTTGTCTTCAGTGTGATAGCCCAATGCACCAAAACCTTCACCTTCGTAATAACTGAATTTTTCGCCATTAGCGAAGGTATGTTGATAGCGATTAATAAAACCACCGACATAATTCTGAGGCATTTTAATGCCCCGTGTACTGACACGTTTTAATTTGCCATTGGCTTTGATCTTTGCTGCAACAGCCAGAATTGATTCAGTCTTGCCATAGGGGTTGGTAATAAAGCGCTTCCCATCTTTACTACTATAGGCACGATCATTTCTGTTGTATTCGCCAGAGACTTCTACATCAGATAATTGCTTGACACTGGTTTTAGCTGGATTCGTAATATCAGCTGATGCAGCGCTTGACATAAAAATGCCGCTGGCAAGGAAGAGTAATGGAAGTGACTTCGCCATTCTTCTCTCAAAATTAACTTTCTTGCCAATTTTTGAACGACGATCTTCTTTGATACCAAACCCATTTGTTTCAGCATAGTGTTTAAGTTGCTTGTAGGCGTCAGGATGAGTCATAGCAAGTCCACGCTGATATACCAACACGCGCTGATTGTTAATAATGCAAGGATGCACTTCAGTCGCCATAGATAATTGTCGATTAACCTTATTTTTCAAAAAAGCCTGCGAGACTTTCTCAATCCAGCTTGATGATTGCGGATGCTCTTCATCCAAATTAGTGTCTTCAAATTTAGCGGCAAGATTACTCATGCTAAGTCTCCAAAAAGTTAAAATTTAAATTGCTTGTTCCATTAATGTATTTCTAGAATCTATCCAGTTCTCAACAAATGAATCGAAATCACTTCGAAATTCATCTGATAACTTAATTCGTTTTACTCTCGTGTCTCTCTTATCCGTTACTCTCACTACAACATTAATCTGCTCTAGTAATTCCAGGTTCCTCAACGAACGATTTCTGGACTCATTGGTATTTAAATAAACTTCTTTCATCGAAGGCATATGCTCTCTTAGGTTACATATGCCAACAAAAAATACCGTATCGAAAATCGTTCCCAGTAATTTACTTCTATCAAGCTCTTTGTTTGCTTCAGCATATTTACCAACCAGTGCTACAAATCGCTCTCTTACCCGCAATAGATTTTCCAATTCACCATCGCGATATTTAAATTGTTTTTTGTCCATTACTATTATTCGCTCAAAAGTTTAGTTAAGGTTCTTTGTCTTTCAATTCGTTAAATGTTTAAACTTCAACACTTGTCACTAATTGCTTGAGAAATAAGAAATATATTAATGCTCAATATCCAACATATTCCCTTGCCAGCGATATGCATGGCGCTACGCAAAAACACATCACAGCATGGGAACGATGATACTCGGGAAAACAGTCGCACTCCGGCAAGGTTGAGGTGGTTGCAACACACGGGCACACCTGGGCTGCCGTGCGGAATGTTCC
>JBCCHP010000058.1:0-7618 GCA_039028675.1 Pseudomonadota bacterium
ACATTATGCGACAAATATTAATTCTTACTCTCAGCTTTTTTCTTATTTCAAGTCATGCCGCCGAACCACCATTAGGTGTTGGTAAAATCGTACCTGACTTTAGCTTAAACACTGGAGCAGGTGAATCATTGAATTATTATGCAGACAGTGAAGACAAAGTATCAGTGATTATTTTTTGGGCAACCTGGTGTCCTTATTGTCGTTCATTAATGCCGCATCTGGATAATGTTTATCGAAAGTATCGTAGTAAAGGCGTTAAGTTTTACGCAATTGATATATTGGAAGATGGCAAGATTGACCCAATCGAATATTTTGATGTGCAAAAATTAAGATTCACCTTATTACTCGAAGGTGATTCTGTCGCTGAACAGTTTGGCGCAAAAAGGACACCCGGCGTTTATGTTATCGATAAGGAAAAAAAGATTGTTTATAAACGACCGGCTGGTAGCAGTGATGTAATGGTAAAACAGAATGTAGATTTACGTATCAAGCAGGCACTGGCAAAGTAGTCTTGAAAAAATTTACCTTATCTAGCTAATTCGATTTTGATTGGTGCCTAGAACTGTCGTAAAAACTACAGTTGTGTTCTTCATCATTATTTATTCCTGATTTCTATTCTTTTGAAATACTAGGAATTCTCCTGAATATGAATTCATAAAGTGGTTTTTTAGCCCTGTCATAATGTCATTTATAAAATCAGCCGCATTCCTCCCTACTGCTAATTTCATGGATTAAATACAATTAAACAGGTCGTTATTAATCGTATGATTTGGCGCCAGCATCGACATAATTTGCTATTCATAATATAAAAATGTATACAATCTAGTTAAAATTTGTAAAATTATGCAAATTATTCGAAATATATATATATATTGTCGACAATTTAGAAATAGTAAGGGTTTTATAAAAATATTGTGAGTCAGATACAGACAACTGTAGATAGGGTATTTCGGCAACTTCAAACAGCTATTGTTGAAGGAAAAATACCTGCCGGTAGCAAATTAAGCGAACCGGTTATTGCGAAAGAGTTAGGTGTAAGTCGAGCTCCATTAAGGGAAGCGCTTAGGAGGCTCGAAAACTCCGGCCTGGTAAAACGTACTCCTAACGTAGGTTGTCGTATCATGGATTTGTCCCTAGAGCACTTGCTAGAAATATATCAAATTCGCGAATCACTTGAATCAATGGCAGCAGGCCTTGCTGCAATAAATATGACTGATGATGAAATAAAGGATCTTGAAGATATGCTAAAGCTGCACCGCAAGGAGATTTCGGCGAATCAAAACTACTTTCAAAAAGAAGGTGATAAGGATTTTCACTTTCGAATTATCAAAGGTAGCAAGAACAACAAATTAATTGATATGTTTTCTAACGATATTTATCAATTAATTAGGCTTTATCGATATCAGTTCGGCATGGTTAGCAATCGCGTAGAACAAGCATTTTGCGAGCATGAACAAATCGTTGATGCGATTCGTCAACGTGATGATGAACTTGCATCTATTTTAATGAAAAGACATATCAGACGCTCGCAACTGAATATTGAAAAAATGCTGAGCGAGCAACTAGACTCATCATTATGGTTGAAAAAAGCATGAGTACAGCAGGTGAAAGATTCAGAAAAGCATTAAGCGAAGAGAAACCCTTACAGGTAGTCGGTGCAATAAATGCGTATCACGCACGTTTGGCTGAAGCTTGTGAATTTCGCGCGATTTATGTTTCGGGTGGGGGTGTTGCATCCGGTTCATGTGGTATTCCTGATTTAGGCATTACATCACTTGAGGACGTACTGATAGACGTACGAAGAATAACCGATGTTTGTGAACTACCTCTGCTCGTGGATGTGGATACTGGTTGGGGTGGTGCGTTTAATATCGCTCGAACAGTCCGGTCAATGATCAAGGCCGGTGCTGCGGCTGTTCATATAGAAGATCAAGTACAACAAAAGCGCTGTGGCCATCGTCCCAACAAGGCCATTGTCTCGCAAGATGAAATGGTTGATCGAATCAAAGCAGCTGTCGACGCAAAAATTGATCCCAGTTTTGTCATTATGGCACGCACTGATGCCTTATCTGTTGAAGGACTGGATGCCGCCATTGATCGAGCCTGTGCCTGTGTAGAAGCAGGGGCTGACATGATCTTTCCTGAAGCTATGACAGAATTATCCATGTATAAAAAATTTGCTGATGCTGTAGAGGTGCCCATCTTGGCAAACATTACAGAATTTGGGTCAACACCATTATTCACTACTGACGAATTAGCATCAGTGAATGTAGCGATGGTTTTATATCCTCTGTCAGCATTTCGTGCAATGAATGCGGCTGCATTGAATGTTTACCAAACACTGCGACAAGAAGGTACGCAAAAAAACATTACTAATACAATGCAAACGCGTACTGATTTATATAAATACTTAGGTTATTACGACTATGAAAAAAAACTGGATCAATTATTTGAAAATGAAAAATCATGAGGAATAAAGGTTATAAATAATGGCAAAGAAAAAAGTACGAAAACCAATACCAAAAAAATCTGTTGCATTAAGCGGAATTGAAGCTGGCAACACTGCCCTTTGTACTGTGGGCCGTACTGGTAATGACCTGCATTATCGTGGCTACGACATACTTGATATTGCTGAGACCTGTGAATTTGAAGAAATTGCTTATTTACTGATCTACGGCAAACTGCCGACTAATGCAGAACTCGTAAGCTATAAAAATCATCTGATTTCTTTACGTGGATTACCAATATCAGTTAAGTCTATATTGGAGCAATTGCCTGCTGCCACACATCCCATGGACGTTTTGAGAACGGGTTGTTCCGCACTTGGTGCAGTGCTGCCTGAGAAAGAGGATCATAATAATGCTGAAGCGCGCGTTATCGCAGATCGTTTAATGGCTTCATTCGGATCTATTTTGTTGTATTGGTATCAATATTCGGTAAATGGAAAACGTATTGATGTTGAAACCGACGATGATTCAATCGGTGGACATTTTTTACATCTGCTACATGGAAAAGAGCCTCCAGCGAACTGGGTGCGGGCAATGCATACTTCACTGAATTTATATGCCGAACATGAGTTTAATGCATCAACATTTACCGGACGTGTGATCGCCGGCACCGGTTCGGATATGTACTCAGCTATTACAGGTGCAATAGGCGCGTTACGCGGACCAAAACATGGTGGCGCAAACGAAGTCGCATTCGATATTCAATCTCGTTATAACAGTGCAGATGAAGCAGAGATGGATATTAAAGAGAGGATGGCGCGTAAGGAAATTATTATTGGCTTCGGACATCCTGTATACACTACGGGCGACCCAAGGAATGAGATAATAAAATCAGTTGCCAAATCGTTAGGTACTCAGAAAAAAAATATGAAGATGTATAAGGTTGCTGAGCGAATAGAGAAGGTCATGTGGGAGCAGAAAAAAATGTTCCCCAATCTTGATTGGTTTTCTGCTGTTTCTTATTCATTAATGGGGGTGCCGACGACAATGTTTACTCCGTTATTTGTTATTTCACGTACATCTGGCTGGGCAGCTCACATAATTGAACAACGTCAAGATGGAAAGATAATACGTCCTAGCGCAAATTATGTCGGTCCGGTAAATAAAAAATTTGTACCAATGAGCAAGCGAAAATAAAAAGAATACTTAATTAAAAGGAAGATCAATATGTCTATAGGTATTAAAGATACAAAGCGCCCTGAGCCCGATCAACTGTTAGTTGATATTGCAAACTATGTTGTTGATTACAACATAGAATCCGAAGAAGCTCTGAGTACTGCGCATTACTGCTTAATGGATACGTTAGGTTGTGGATTATTAGCGCTGAATTACCCTGCTTGTAACCGAATGATGGGCCCTGTGGTTCCAGGCGCAATAATGGAAAATGGTTCACGTTGCCCGGGAACATCCTACGAACTAGATCCTGTGATGGCTGCATTTAATATCGGCTGCATGATTCGTTGGCTGGATTTTAATGATACTTGGTTGGCCGCAGAATGGGGTCACCCATCCGATAACCTTGGTGGTATTCTGGCGACTGCTGATTATTTGAGCCGCAAAAATATTGCAGCTGGTAAAGCGCCTTTAACAATCATGGATGTCTTGATTGCAATGATAAAGGCGCACGAGATTCAAGGTGTTATAGCTTTACAGAACAGTTTTAATGAAGTCGGTCTGGATCATGTTCTATTAGTAAGGATTGCCACAACGGCAGTTGTTACTGGCATGTTAGGTGGAAGCAAAGAACAAATCATTAATGCCGTTTCCAATGCCTGGATTGATGGAGGTGCTTTACGCACCTATCGACATGCGCCAAATACTGGATCGCGTAAATCTTGGGCAGCTGGAGACGCAACCAGTCGCGGTGTCCGCCACGCATTAATCGCGATGTCTGGAGAGATGGGTTATCCGTCAGCAATAAGTGCCAAGAACTGGGGCTATTCTGATGTTTTATTTAAAGGTAATGCCTTTAAGTTCACACAGGGATTTGCATCTTACGTAATGGAAAATGTTTTGTTCAAAATTTCATTTCCAGCAGAGTTTCATGCTCAGACAGCTGTAGAGGCTGCTTTGAAACTACACAACGAAGTAAAAGATAGATTAGACGATATAGATAAAGTCGCTATTCAGACTCAAGAAGCAGGCGTGAGAATTATTGACAAGACAGGCCCCTTGGATAATCCAGCTGACCGTGATCATTGCATACAATATATGGTTGCTATTCCATTGATCTTTGGTCGACTTACTGCTGATGACTATGAGGATGATGTTGCAAATGATGAACGAATTGATGTCCTTCGAGATAAAATGGAAGTGACTGAAAATAAAAACTTTAGCGTTAATTATCTCGATGCTGAGAAACGTTCTATTGGCAATGCGGTACAGATATTTTTTAATGATGGCAGTTCAACAGAAAATATAACAGTCGAGTTTCCTATTGGTCATCGTCGACGTCGTAATGAAGGTATACCGATATTGAAAGAAAAATTTGAGCGCAATATCAATACACGTCTTGCTAGTGAAAAAGTAAGTGAGATTATTAAACTATGTTCAGATTACTCAGGATTGTGTAAGACGAGCGTCAATGAATTTGTCGATCTTTGGGTTACTCAAGATTGAGTCAATTATTGATTATAAAAAAATAGATTACTGAATCTTCGAATCAAATGCATTACTGACAACTGGAGATAATTATGTCTTCATATGAAAAGCTGTATCAGAACGCAATGGACGCACCAGAGGAATATTGGCGTCAAGTTGCTGACGAAATTCAATGGGAACACCCTTACTCAGAAATACTGGATAAAAGTAATGCTCCATTTTATCGTTGGTTTCCAAATGGAAAATTAAATACATGCTATAACGCTATTGACTATCATGTTGAGAATGGTCGTGCAGAACAAACGGCTGTTATCTATGATAGTCCTGTCACTCAAACTGTACGACATGTAACTTATCGGGAATTGCGCGATGAGGTTGCAAAATTTGCAGGTGTACTTTCTGATTATGGCATTGTTAAAGGTGACCGCGTTGTAATTTACATGCCGATGGTGCTTCAAACATTGGTTGCAATGTTAGCATGCGCGCGAATTGGAGCCATACATTCAGTCGTTTTTGGTGGCTTCGCCGCCAGTGAACTCGCAACCCGAATCGATGACGCAAAACCTAAACTAATTATATCTGCATCATGTGGTATCGAGGTCAATCGTGTAATCGAGTACAAACCGTTACTGGATCAGGCAATAGATATTGCAGACCACCAGATTGAACATTGTATTATCCTGCAACGACCTCAGGCTAATGCCAGTATGACGCAGGGCCTTGATTTGGATTGGCAAGAATGCATGGAAAAAGCAAATCCTGTTGACTGTATAAGTGTTGAATCAGACCATCCGCTCTACATTCTCTATACCTCAGGTACTACTGGTATGCCCAAAGGAGTGGTCAGAGATAATGGTGGTCATGCCGTGGCACTAAACTGGTCAATGAAGCATATTTATAATGTAAAACCTGGTGATGTCTTTTGGGCAGCATCTGATGTTGGATGGGTAGTTGGACATTCTTACATCTGTTACGCGCCATTAATCTATGGATGTACAACCGTACTATATGAAGGTAAACCCGTAGGCACACCTGATGCTGGTGCTTTTTGGCGTGTTATAGAACAGCATAAGGTAAAAGTGTTATTTACAGCACCAACAGCATTTCGTGCGATTAAACGAGAAGACCCGGATGGAACGTTTCTCAAAGATTATGATATTTCAACCTTACAAACTTTGTTTCTAGCTGGAGAACGAAGCGATCCGCCCACATTAGCTTGGGCAGAAGAAAAATTATCCGTACCGGTGATTGATCACTGGTGGCAAACAGAGACTGGCTGGGCCATAACTGCAAATTGTTTAGGAATCGAACAATTTCCTACAAAGCACGGATCAACTTATAAGCCTATGCCAGGGTTTGATCTACGGATTCTAAATGAAGAAGGACATGAACTACCCAATGGCGAGATGGGAACAATGACAATAAAAATGCCATTGCCGCCTGGTTGTATGTTGACTTTATGGCAAAAAGATCAGGAATACATCGATGCCTATTTGTCTATACATGATGGGTATTATATGACTTGGGATGCGGGATACATTGATGATGATGGTGATGTATGGGTCATGAGTCGTTTGGGCGATGTAATAAATGTTGCCGGTCATCGTTTGTCAACGGGTGGAATGGAAGAGGTTTTGTCATCTCATCAAGATGTGGCTGAATGTGCGGTAATTGGTGTTGAAGATGAACTGAAAGGTCAGCTTCCTGTAGGACTAGTCGTATTAAATAGTGGAGCATCGGCAAACAACGAACGCACGCCCAATGAATTAGTTGGCCTCGTGCGTGATAAGATCGGACCAGTAGCAGCATTTAAAAAGGCAGCTATCGTAAAGCGTTTACCCAAAACCCGTTCCGGAAAAATTCTACGTGGCACGATAAAAAACATTGCGGATGGTAAAGATTATAAATTACCAGCGACGATTGATGACCCCGTTATTCTGGATGAGATAGCGGAAGTATTAAAAACGATAGGCTATCCCGTTGAATCCGACAACTGACACGCAGTTTAAAAAAAGGGAGATTTTTTTGTTTCAGATAGGACTGGTAAAACTGCCGAGGCTATTGGTGAAAGTTTATTATCTCAATTCAATGGATTCGAATTTGAATATCAAACTTTGCCATTTGTTACTACAGAAGCAGAAGCCAACTATGTTAGCAGGTTAATTGAAAAAGCCGCCAAGGCGTCAGGGGCACAACCGATAGTATTCAGTTGAGTTAGTTGCGGCATTGAATATTTTGGCAAATCGAACCGAATGAAATTAACGAACTAGTTTCGTCCCCGGAATGTTTGAAAGTGAAAAAAGAGTCATGCATCGTAGATTTGATGGTGCCGAGGGAGAGAATCGAACTCTCACTTCCGAAGAAACCGGATTTTGAATCCGGCGCGTCTACCAATTCCGCCACCCCGGCAATGCAATATTCAGGCGAGCAAGTATAGGGAAACTCGCGACAGCGTCAAATTTCATCAGCATAATTTAAGTAATATTTCTGTTACGATTGCGCGCCATGCA
>JBCCHP010000059.1:0-7596 GCA_039028675.1 Pseudomonadota bacterium
ATAATAAAATGATAAACAGTCCCTCACTGCCCATGCCCATAACAGCAAATGTCACTGTCATTATCAAAAATAACAACATAGTGATATTTTGAATAAAGTTATTACCCGCAAGAATTCTACCAAGTTCTTTCTCGGGGGCATGATATTGTATCAATGCGTTATATGGCGTTAATAATAAGCCGCCACAAATTCCCCATACCAAAAAATTTATTGCTTGAAAAATAGCACTTGGTAAATAAGGTAATATCAATAAACATAACGCAATACCGATAACCGCAAACGGTAAGAGACAAGTTTCAATCTTATCTTTTGATATTTGCCCGGCAATAATGGCTCCAAGCATGATACCTATACCTGCACAAGCCATTGAACCTTGTATGATGATCGTATTTTCAATACTCAACGCATCTTTTGCATAAGCAGGAAATGACGCCAACATTACTTGAGATATTGCCCAAAAAAGTGCAAGTCCAAATATGCATAAATAGATGAGCTTAATTTGGAAAACATCTTTCATATTGTTTTTTAGATAATCACCACTTCGATACTTGTGCCAATCAAAGCGTAATGCCAGATTCGTTTCTTTTTTCTTTGGTAATAATCTGGCAATTAAAAATTGAAGAATAGCAAATCCGACAAGTAGCCAACCTGCGGGGGCAATCAACATTAATAAATCATTGGTATATTCATAATGTTTTTCCATTAACAATGCTTCAAAAATGATTGAGAATGCAAAAATTCCAGCCAATATAGCAATCGTTGTGACCGCTTGAACGACACCATTCGCTTTGGCAAGTTCTTTTTCCTGTACCAGTTCTTTTATAAATCCATATTTAGCAGGAGAATAAAATGCGCTCTGTACAGCAAGTAAAAACGTCATTGCAAATGCAGGCCAGAACCAACCAAGATAATAAAATAGCGTGATGAACAAGGTCAGTATCACGACCTTGAAACTGGTCAATGTCATTACTTTGTTTTTAGGAAATTTATCCGAACAATAGCCGGCTGGAGTAAGTAATAAAATAAACGGTAAAAGAATTAACGCGTTGACGATTGCCGTAAGGATAATCTGTTGTTGACCATCGTATATCTTGAATACGGTGTTTTGCACAATGATCTTGTGGCCAAGATCGATAAATGCATTAATAAAAACAATTATGAGATAGGGAAGAAAACCTTTAGTACGAAAAAGCACCAGTTAGTGCAACGGGTTATTTAATATGATCGTTTCATTTCGATCAGGGCCTGTAGAAATAATATCAACCGGGACGCCAGTAAGTTCAGCAAGCCGATCCAGATAGCGACATGCGGCATCCGGTAACTGATCATACTCTTTCACACCGACGGTACTTGATTGCCAGCCTTCGTGTTCTTCAAAAACAGGTTTACATTCAGCGAAGGCTTCAGCACCAGTAGGTGGTAATTCAATTGTTTGTCCATTTAGTTCATAAGACGTACACACTTTAATCGTCTCCAGTTCATCCAATACATCCAGCTTCGTAATACATAAACCAGTCAAACTATTTATTTGTGCAGAACGTCTTAGTGCCACTGCATCAAACCAGCCACAACGTCTTGAGCGACCGGTTGTCGCACCAAATTCATGACCCACTTTGGCAATATGCTCACCGATTCCATCATGTAATTCAGTCGGGAACGGTCCGGCGCCTACTCGCGTAGTGTAAGCCTTGGTAATTCCTAATACATAATCGAAATGGCCCGGACCAAAACCTGTACCAGTCGCAGCGCCACCGGCAGTGGTATTCGATGACGTGACAAATGGGTAAGTGCCATGATCGATATCTAGCCATGTCCCTTGAGCGCCCTCGAACAAAATATTTTTTCCTTGCTGATGATGTTGGGTCAAGCATGCACCTATATCATCAATCATTGGCACAATATCCCTGGCAAGTGCAACTGTATCATCCAGCACTTGCTGATAATCCAGTGCTTCTACAGAATAATATTTTGTCAGCATAAAATTATGATAATCGAGTAAGGCTTCCAGCTTTGTTGCTAAACGATCTTGATGCATTAAGTCTCCGACTCTTAAGGCGCGCCTTGCTACCTTGTCTTCGTAAGCAGGACCAATCCCTCTGCCAGTGGTACCAATTGCATTTTTACCTTTTGCTTTCTCTCGCGCCTGATCCAAGGCAATGTGATAAGGTAATATTAATGTACATGCCTCACTGATTTTTAACCGTTCTCTTGCGTTTATATCATTGCTTTCCAACATAGTGATTTCTTTCATTATCGCTGTTGGGCACAACACCACACCGTTTCCGATTAAACAATCAACATTGTCATGCAAGATACCTGAAGGAATGAGATGCAATATTGTCTTTTCACCATCAATAACAACAGTATGACCGGCATTATGTCCACCTTGAAAACGAACCACTGCGGCAACATCTTCGGTCAACAAATCGACAATCTTACCCTTACCTTCATCACCCCATTGGGTGCCTAGAACAATTAAATTTTTTCCCATCGTTATTTTTTTATTTTTTTAATTACCCATTGATCGTTTTCCTGCTGAAGGTATTGCTCACAATCCATTTCCTCAGCAGAGGCGGTTTGGCCTTCCAGTTGTTGTATGACAATTTTACCCGACTCTCTTAATTCATTAATTTTATTTAACAATGAAGAATCTCTACCCGCAGGTGCAAATATTTTATCGAGTGTCTGAGATTTACTTGCAAACTTAACCAATGATTTAATATCAGTACTGAAACCAGTTGCGGGACGTGCACGACCGAAAGCCGAACCGATATCATCATATCGTCCACCAAAGGCAATGCCCTCTCCCCTGCCACTGACATAGGCGGTATAGACCATTCCTGTGTGATAGTGATAACCACGAAGCTCGGCAAGATCAATATGAATATCTACATCTTTTTTATCTTGTAATGATTCACAAAGCATTTTCATTTCTTGTAAATAGGACGACACATTTTCAGAAATAGAAATAAAGCGTTTCTCAGCTTCAGCAAGCGTCTTAATATCGCCATTCATATCAATTAAATCATACATAGCAAGACAGGCTTCATTGTTGATCGCTTGCTCATTGTAATAAGATTTCAATTCATCCTTGGCTTTTCGCTGCAGCATTTCAAAAATGACTGCCAGTTGTTCCGCATTACAATTTGATGCACGACTTAAATCACGGAAAATACCAATATGTCCTAAATCCAGATATGGCTTATCAATACCCGCATGTCTCAGTGTGGCCAACATTAACTGAACAATTTCAATATCGCTGGCTGAGCCAGAATGACCGTACAATTCTGCACCGATTTGAAGTGGTGCTCTGGTATCACCTGATTTTTCTGGTCGCGTATGCAGAACATGTCCTAAATAACATAAACGCGTTGGCACATTTTGTTTCATGATATGTGCATCTATCCTTGCTACCTGCGGTGTCATGTCGGCTCGTATGCCCATCAAACGACCGCTTATCTGATCGGTGAGTTTAAATGTTTTTAGATCGAGATCTTCACCAGTACCAGTGAGTAGTGATTCCAGGTATTCCAGCATAGGTGGAATGACAAATTCATAACCCCATGAAGCGAGCAAATCGATGAGTTCGCGACACAAATGCTCCATCTGCATTGCCTTTGGCGGCAGGATTTCTTCAATACCCTCTGGTAATAACCAGCGGTTTATCTTAGTCATGATGTTATCGTATCCAATACAAGAAGAATAAGCCGGCAATCATACTGGCTAAACCAACAAAACGCAGCGTTTTATCATCAAGTTGAGAAGCTTGAAAATACATTTTTCTGGCACCGGCGGGATTGATAAAAGGTAGTAGACCCTCAAGTACAAAGACCAGCGCAAGAGCTGCGAACAAGTCTGAGTAATCTAAATCCAAAGACGCTCACCCCATTTTATATTTATAACCCGCCATGGCGAGCTAGCACCGACAGTTTATCTGCCTTTTGCGTCGTTAAAATATTTAAAAAATTCTGATTCAGGTTCAATCAAGAAGATGTCATTACTACCACTGAAGCTGTTTTGGTAAGCATTCAGACTTCGATATAAGGAATAAAATTCTTTATCGTTACTAAACGCGGTTGCATAAATGTCTGTTGCCTGAGCATCACCTTCACCACGTGTAATTTCAGAATCACGATAAGCATTCGCCAGAATGACTTCTTTTTCTCTATCAGCATTCGCCCTGATTTTTTCAGCGGCTTCTGAGCCTTGTGCACGAAACTCTTTCGCTACACGATTACGTTCTGCACGCATTCTTTCAAACACAGAATTACTGACTTCGGAAGGCAAATCAATTCGCTTGGTGCGCACATCCTCAACAAGAATACCCAGTTCATCTGGTAAATTTGATGTTGTCTTTTTTACAACGTCGAGTATTTGCGAACGCTCACCCGCAACCACTTCCTGAACCGTTCTGGCACCAAATTCATCACGTAATGCGCGGTTGATTCGCTGTCCTAACAGACCATTTGCATAAACAACATCGCCACGTGTCGCAGTATAAAATTTTTCTACATTACTAATACGCCACTTAACATAGTAATCCACTATCACGTCTTTCTTTTCTGAAGTAAGAAAACGTTGTGGTTCCTGATCGAGATTCAGTAAGCGTTTCTGAAATTTTTGAACATCATTTACAAAGGGCAGCATAAAATGCAATCCAGGTTGATAATCAGAACGTTTGATCTTCCTGAATTCGAACACAATGGCCTGCTCGTACTGTTTAACCTGAAAAATTGAGAAATAACCTAAAACGGCAATCACCAAAACAGGTATAACTATTTTTGGACTTAATGGCATTTTATCGTACCTCTCTTAATCGGTTATTCACGCGTTGCCTAACATCATCCAGCGTAGTAGAGAGAGAAGAGTTAGATGAACTACTTGAAGTGAAATCCTCTATACCTAGATTAGCAGAACTAGATTGTCTTCTTTCCATTAATTTATCGATTGGTAAATACATCAAACTATTACCACCATCATTATCAATTAATACTTTATTTGTATTCATCAAGACTGATTCAATTGCATCCAGATATAAACGTTCTCTGGTAACCTCTGGCGCACGACGATATTCAGTGAGTAATTGTTCAAAACGGCTCGCTTCACCCTCTGCTTTAGCAACGACTCTCGCTTTATACGCAGTAGCTTCTTCACGTAATCTTGCAGCCGAACCTCTTGCTTTAGGAATTATGTCATTTTTGTAAGCTTCCGCCTCGTTTATTAAGCGCTGCTCGTCCTCACGTGCCTTGATGGCATCATCAAATGCGGCTTTAACTTCTTCTGGTGGTTTTGCTGGTTGCATTTCCACACTGGAAATATAGATGCCTGACTCATAATCATCTTCAACAATATCATCATCCAGTGTTTGCTGAGTCAGTGTCTTTATTGTTTCAGCAATTTGACTACGTCCTTCTGTCAGCACGAAATCAAGTTTACTTTTACCAATCACTTCTCGAACAACACTTTCGGTCACCTGACGTAAGGTAGAGTCAGGTGCAAATACATTAAAAAGATATTGTGTTGGTTCATTAATACGCCACTGTACAGCCACTTCCACATCAACAATGTTCTCATCCTGGGTAAGCATTAATGCTTTATGAGTAATGGAGCGAACCTGACCAATATTCACTTTTTGCACCGTTTCAACAGGCCGCGGTAAGCGAACCCGTAAACCAGGATCTAATGTCGCAACGTGCTCTCCAAAACGTAACACGACGCCTCTTTCCTGTTCATCAATTAAATACGTCATGTCATAAGCTAGCCAGGCTAACAACAGGATAATGATCAGGAAAATAGGGATGCCGCTATTATTATTGATCGCAGCAGGCTGTTTTTTACCAAACATACCACCGAACCCTTTTTGCATTTTGCGGACGATTTCGTCCAGATCAGGTGGCCCATCACCGTTACCACGGTTTCCCCATGGATCTTTGTTTTTGTTTCCTTCAGGTGGTTCATTCCAGCCCATTTAACTATTTCTCCAAAATATAATAATAATTATGTACAGCGCAAATACGAAGGCGTGATCTTAATCGTGACACTACCTCGTCTGCAACTCTGAAACGTCGAGTTTTGCTTCATCGCAGAGTTTATTGAGTAGAAAATCCTCTAATTCGATTTCCATCAGCCATGAACCCTGCTCTTCTATGTCTTCATGTCTGACTGCGCCTAAATCAAATAGTTTGGCGCGGAATTGACCGGCGCTCATTGGAATACGTAAATAATGAGTCGGTCTATCCTGTGCTACTAATTCATCAATCTTTTTGAGTAATAAATCAATGCCTTCTCCTGTTCGTGCAGAGAGCCAGATACGTGACTGTTGATTTTCAACAGGTTCATCGATACGTGCCGATAAGTTGTCATGCGCATCTACTTTATTATATACCTCTATTTGAGGAACATGAGTTGCATCAATCTTGTTAATAATCGAATTTACTTCATCAATACGTTGCTGACGATTATCCAGATCAACATCTATTACATGTAGCAAAATGTCAGCTTCACCCACTTCATCCAGCGTCGCTTTGAATGATGCCACCAGTTCTGGCGGCAAATCCTGAATAAATCCAACCGTATCGGTCATAATAATAGTTCGACCCGCGGGCGTCATTATTCTTCTAAGGGTCGGATCCAATGTGGCAAATAATTGATCGGCCGCCAGTACTTTTGCATCGGTAAGATAATTGAATAATGTTGATTTTCCCGCATTGGTATAACCCACCAACGAGATAACCGGAATTGCATTCTTCTTACGTTTTTGTCGACTTTGTTGACGCTGTATTCTTACTTTCTGCAAACGATGATTTATCATCTTGATGCGTTGACCAATGAGTCGCCGATCCGTTTCTAACTGTGTTTCACCTGGTCCGCGCAGACCAATACCCCCTTTTTGTCGCTCGAGGTGGGTCCAACCCCGTATTAAGCGCGTCGATAAATGTTGTAACTGAGCCAATTCAACCTGCAACTTACCTTCATAGGTTCTGGCTCGTTGGGCAAAAATATCGAGTATTAACCCGATCCTATCAATTACCCGAAGATTAATTGATTTCTCCAGGTTCCGTTCCTGCGCTGGTGATAAAGGCTGATTGATAATGATGACGTCAGCAGCTTGTTCAGTTGCTAATTTGATAATCTCATCAACTTTACCTTTGCCAATATAATATTGTGCATCAGGCGCTTGTCGCGGTGCGCGCATGTGACCGACGATTTCAAGACCAGAAGAATTGACCAACTCGATAAACTCTTCGACATCATGATTATCTGTTGCCGAATTAATATCGACAAAAACAGTGAGTGCGCGTTTTATTTCTGCTAATTGAGCTTGCAAATGAAAGCGTTACCAATCAAACCGCTAGGCTTCGCCATTGGCTCCTTCTTCATCGCCACGTGGTAACTTAACGTTTCTGGCTGGCACGATCGTAGAAATCGCATGTTTATATACCAATTGGCTCACCGAATTTTTTAACAAAATGACAAATTGATCGAATGACTCCACCTGTCCTTGTAATTTAATACCGTTTACCAGGAAAATTGAGACCGGAATACGCTCTTTCCTGAGAGCATTTAAAAAAGGGTCCTGCAGAGAGTGCCCCTTAC
>JBCCHP010000060.1:0-7578 GCA_039028675.1 Pseudomonadota bacterium
CGAAATCATGCTTTCCATCATCTGTGTGGCAACAATAACAGGCTTTGCTGCTACGATGCAACGCTGGATAAGGTCTTTTTGAATGATTGGAACATTCTGCATGGGAACTTCCACCCCCAGGTCACCTCGGGCCACCATGATAGCATCTGTTTCTTTGATGATGTCATCAAGTTCTTCCAGCGCCTCAGGTTTTTCAATTTTAGCAATCACCATAGCGTGCTTCTCACGTTGCTTGATGATATGTTTCAAAGCCCAGGTAAGGAATATAAAGTAGAAATGAAGCGAGCTACTGAGGTTAGTGATAATGAGCAGAGAGCTTGATTACTTATTAAGTGTTAGAAAAGAAGCGCTAGGCCCTTATTTTGAATTCTTGAAAAAGGCAGGTAGTCATCTAGATAGTAAAACACGTTCTTTATTATCTGTTGTGACTAAAGTTGATGCACAAACCGAAGCAGGTTTTAAGCAATATTTAACGCGCGCACTTAGAGAGGGGAATTCAGCTGATAAAATCCTCGATGCATTACTTGTTTGTGTTCCAACCTTGGGTTTCTCCAAGATTATCTGGGCGGTTGAAATTTTGCTCGAAATGGATATTCCAGAATTTCATCCAGATATTCTAGGTAAAGAAAAGCAATGGCATGAGTTAGGGTCTATGCAGGAAATAGAAAATGGAACTAAATATTTTAAATATGGTGTGCGTTCCTGTTTTGTCTATAAACATGATGACGAGTTAAAAGTATTTGATAGTCGTTGTCCGCATCAAGTTACCAATATCCCGGAAATGGCATTGGAGAACGGAACACTAATTTGTCCAAAGCATGAATGGAAGTTCGATGTGACTACAGGTAAATGTGTTGAAAAAGGAAAGTCACCCTTAAAAGAAGTGCAGTTCAAAATTGAAGATAGAAAACTTTTTGTATACAACTAATCAATTTATGTTTAATTGATTAACTAGTTTTAAGATCTGCTGTTTTTCCAATTTCTTATTGCCATCAGCATTAAATCGATATCGATAATGCAGTTTAATCAGATTCATAAATTCTAATTGGGACGAATCAGGTAAAATCCTTCCTATCCAATGACTTAAATTCTCTCCGTCCCTACGTTTATCATGAATTAACTCAAGTTGCATGATGACATCAAAAAATGGTGAGTCCTTGCCATAAATTAGCGAATCATTAATAGTTAAATTCTTTTCTTTACCTTGTTTCATTTTTTCTTTTCTGGAAAAGCGCCATGCCAGATAAAGTAGTAAAGGAATAAGCAACCAGGCCAGGTTAAAATTCTCTTCATCTGCATCACCCTCAATACTTTCACTGGTAATCATGTAGCGAAGCCACGAAAAGAAATCGACTATCGGCTCTAATAGAGTTCGATCCGCTGATTCCAAAGGCGCCCAAACAGAGGGAGTAGTATCCAGACGATGCCATTTACCATCCAGATAATATTCAACCCAGGAATGCGCATCGCGCCCACGGATTAAATAACTGTTTTGCCAATTACTGTATTCAGACATGACATAACCAATACTGTATCTAGCTGGAATGCCGACTTCTCTTAACAGCAATGTAGTAGCTGTAGCAAAATATTCGCAATGTCCTTTTTTCGATTCAAATAGAAAATTCTCAAGATAATCACCTTTAGGGAACCGTTGATTTTGACTAAGTGAATAATAATAATTTTCAGCAAAATGATTTTTTATCGTATTTATAATTGTCTCGGGTGATTTCGAATAAAGATCTAATTGAATCGCCAGGCGTTGAAATGCTGGTTGATATTTATCATAGATGAATAAATCTTCATTAATCGATTCACTTTGTTCCATCACTTGATCATCCAGACCCATCCTGAAGTTTACCCACCCTTCACGGGCGTCAATGCGAATCGCACCAAATTCATTTCTATCAATTTGTACTATGTCGCGTCCATATAATGATTGTATATTGTTTGGCGCAGGAATAATGATTGATTGATCCTGTAAGTAGATTCCTACGTCAGCGAATTGATTTACTCTTGATGCCTTATGAAGTAGCCATTCATTTTTATTTGGTGTTTTGTTAATTGTGTCAAATTCTGAAGATTCATTTGTCCAGATGCCGTATTCATATTTTCCATAAGTCAATTCTTTTAAATATTTAGGGGTATTAAATTTCTTATCAGAAGTGACGCGCATCAGTATTCGATCAGATAACTTTAAACGCCCAAGTTGACCGATAGCGGTCATTGCTCGTTGTGGATCTCGACTGCGCCAACCATAATGATCGAATAGTGTCATCATGAATGATTCGGTTGCACTATGTAGATTTCTTATTCCAATCTGGGTGACAAATGCCAAGCCCAATGCAAGTAGAATTGCTAAAGACCATTGGTAGATTGGTTTATGTGTTGGCCGAAAATGATAAAAAAGCCAAAATAAAATTAGTGCAATAGCCAGAAAAAATAACACACTCTCCTTATAACCGGGACTGGCAGAGAGTAAGCATATAAAAACATAGGGCATGCTGATATCTATGTAGTAAAGCAATTCATCACCTGCATCATTACCCAGCCTTCTTATGCTTAGAAATAACGCCGAGGTCTTGATAGCATTGACTGCACTAAAGCGTTGGATGAGGACAATTAAAAATATAGCAAATGGTAATAACTCAAGTACCTTGTAAATACCATGCGCACCGTAATTCACAAAAACATAAATAATGGTTAGAAAAAATATAAAGCCACTCAAGTCGACAATTTGATTAATATCTTTATCAGTAAAATTAATTCTCGATTTGATGAAATAGGGCGCTTCCAACGCAAACCCCATAAAAAAAGCAAATAAGATATATTCTGTTTGCCAACCCCAGATTAGCAGGCTAGCCAAAATAACCAGAGGTGGTGCCGGAGATAATTTGATTGCAGTGTTATCAGACATGTTCATTATGCTGCCATATCACCTCTAAGTGATATGTTGTTTAGGCCAATTTGTATATTTGAACTATGAATGATGCATATTTCAATGGATTGATAAGGTTGTTCAATTTCCAGGTTTTCATCATCGCTAATCACGATAACTAATGCAGGCACTCCTTTTTCTTGTATCGCATTGACCAGGTCTTGTCTTGCCTCATCCCACGCAAGTAGTACACATACCAAACCACAACATTTGGAAATATTTGTTGCAAGTAAACGAGTCAAGTCATCCATATTATTTTTCTTGCTTGATTCAACACAAGCAAGTATCTCCAGCATAGATTGAGTCGAATGATGACCTCTACCAGAAGTATATTGATAGGCCTGATTGCCAATAAACATCAAGTCCATTAATACATCCTGTTCATTATCCTGCGTAATATAGGAAGCCGCTATCGATACTGCCTCTTCAAATAAATTATCACTCGTATCCTGATTCATATATGTATCTAGTAGTAGTCCATAACGAACCCGATACTCGTCCTGATATTCTTTCACTACGGGACTCCCAATCTTCGCATAACTGCGCCAATGTATTGCTCGTAAAGGGTCGCCAGGTCTGTATTCACGTAAAGAAATAAACTCCTGTGCATCACCGGTTAACGATGAGGCATTTTGGCCACTGGTTTGATAGAGTCGATGACCAGTCAAGTTTAACGGGTACGTTTTGTATAATTTAGGCAGGATTAGTAATTTATCTGCACGAATAAATTTTTTTGTAGAATAAATCAAACCTAATGACTCGGCACTGGCAATGCGTAGTTTGTCAAAATACACATAGCCGCGCCTGAGAGGCGAGAATGTCAATTTAATATCTACCTTACTATTTGCAGCTATAAATTCTATATCCTTAGCTGGTATGTTTCCTCCCCGGCGCAATCTGAGTAAATTGACTAAACGAGGATAACCCAAGATTCGGTCAACACGATGACGCTTATTATCCAGCGGATCTTTTGATTTTTTATAAAACGAATACTGAGGAAACTCAGCTTTCAATTCATCAATAATGGTCAGTCCTTTTTTTGATTGGCCAGTTAAATTTTTAACTGTACAAATATACTCTATGTCTTTTCCAACTATCCCGGAAGAAGGTAGCTTTCGCTCGATTGCAAATTTTCCAAAAAAGAAAAGTGACATCAAGAAGGAAACAACTAATAACATCGATGTGATAGCAAACAATTGAAATGCAAGCGTCGATCGCGTATCAATTCCAAATACAGCAGCAGCGAGCATGACGACTATTAACATTAAGCCATACTGCGTAAAGCGATAACGCAAAAACTGATTAATTTTGTAAAAAAATTTGAAGTTTCTGAATAGTAAACGGCGGAACATATTAAACAGGTACAGCAACCTGATCGAGAATATCTTCAACGATAGATGCAGACGACTTCCCTGAAAAACGAGATGTTGAATTCATACTAAGCCGATGTGCAATGACAGGCACAGCTAACTCCTGAATATGTTCTGGCGTCACAAAATCCAGCCCATCGAATAGTGCTAACGCCTGAGCACACTTCATCAGCGCAATTGAGGCGCGTGGACTGCCGCCATTATTGATCCCTTCAATCTCGCGCGTTGCTCTGATCAAAGACACCAGGTAATGCTTTAATTCAGGACTGATTTGAATATCAGCCAATGACTGTTTGACTTTCTGAATCGAATCAACATTTAAACAGGCTTCAATGTTATTTAACGGATGATCATGATTTTGTTCTTCAAGAATATTGACCTCTTCTTCCTGACTGACATAACCCAGACTCAAGCGCATGGAAAATCGATCCATTTGTGCCTCAGGTAAGGGATAAGTCCCATGATATTCAACCGGGTTTTGCGTCGCGATAACAAAAAATAACTTTTCAAGTGGATATATCTGACGCTCAATACTGACCTGACGTTCTCCCATTGCTTCTAAAAGCGCAGACTGCGTACGCGGTGATGCGCGATTTATTTCATCCGCCAGTAATATATTGCTGAATATGGGTCCCTGATGAAATTCAAATTCCTGATCACGCTGATTAAATATCGAAACACCGAGTATATCGGTAGGCAATAAATCTGGCGTAAACTGTATTCGTTGAAATTCAGCATCCACTGATTTAGCCAGTGCTTTGGCTAATGTTGTTTTACCTGTGCCTGGAACATCCTCAAGCAATACATGTCCATCACTGAACAGTGCAGCGAGAAGCTGCCTGATTGTTCCAGATTGACCCTGAATCACCTGTTCAATGTTGGCAAACAGGGTTTGATATGTTTCTATTGCTGACATAATTTTCAAATCATTATTGACGTCTACGACTAGCGTAGCAAAACCGGAGTTTAATCACACATGTTTGATAAAAAAATTGATACGCAGGCCCAAATTCATGAATTAATCGCAAAACGTTGGAGTGGACGTGCCTATGATCCAGATAAAATGGTCAGTCGAGAACAAATTATTGCATTAGTTGAAGCCGCTCGCTGGGCACCTTCATGCTACGGCGATCAACCATGGCGATTTCTGATTTTTGATAAAGCGACAAATCATGATGCATGGGATCTGGCCTTAGCCTGTTTAGCGGAAGGTAATCAGGGTTGGGCAAAGCATGCACCGTTATTACTGTTGGCCTGTGCAGATTCTATTTTGAGTAAAACAGGTAATGCCAATCGCTGGGGACAATATGATGTTGGTGCTGCCAGTGAAAATCTATGTTTGCAAGCGGCAGCATTAAATTTAATGACACATCAAATGGGCGGCTTTGACGCAGAGAAAACGCGTGAATCTTTTGCTATCCCTGAGCAATATATGCCAATGGCAATGATTACCGTTGGCTATCAACTCGCTGAAGATAAAATTGACGAGGAGATGCGAGAGCGGGAATATTCTCCTCGTGCACGTAATGAGTTAGCAAATAACTTTTTCGAAGGTCATTGGCAAACGCCGATTAATACCTGAATTAAACACTAATCCCGATGGAACAAAAAATGGCAAGCCGTGCCTTTTGGTTATTGGCAGGGCCAATGATCATCAGCAATATCAGTTTGGCATTTCTGGGACTTGTTGATACGGCTGTTATCGGTCATCTGGATAGTGCCGTATACCTTGGCGGGGTTGCGATTGGAACAGTTGTTTTCGATTTCCTTTACTGGGGTTTGAGTTTCTTGCGCATGGGCACGACCGGTATCATCGCGCAAAATCATGGCCAGCAAGATGCTGAAGCAATGCGTACCGGATTCGGTCAATCATTATTTATTGCCATCGTCCTTTCTCTATTCATCCTTCTATTTCAAGCACCCATTATTGAGTATGGACTGTTATTACTCGAAGGTAGCGAAGAAGTTAAGTATTACGCCAATGTCTATTGCCGCTGGATGATCTGGGGCGCGCCCGCATTAGTGATTTTATATTCTATTCATGGTTTTTTGTTGGGCATGCAAAACGCAATCTCTACGTTAAAACTGGCAGTCATAGTTAATGTACTAAACATTATTCTTGATATTGTCTTTGTCGTTGGTTTTGGGATGGATGTAAAAGGTGTTGCATTGGCAAGCGTGATCGCACAATACACAGGTGTACTAGTTGGCTGCTGGTATATCCGAAAAGAATTGATGTTATATCCAGGGAAATGGCGGCTTGATCAGATTTTCAATACACCTAAATTAAAACGTTTCTTATCGTTGAATCACGATATCTTTATACGCACCATTTGTTTGATTCTGGTATTTGCTTTTTTTACCCGAGAAGGCGCGAAGCATGGCGACATAATACTGGCCGCAAACAGTATATTAATGAAGTTTTATCTGCTTATGGCAATGGGCTTGGACGGGTTTAATCATGCAGCAGAAGCGTTGGTGGGTAAGGCAGTAGGTGCGCGAGACAAAAGCAAATTTAAGTTAGCGACGACACTCGCATTAAAATGGTCATTTATATTTGGTTTGGTATTTACCGCTTTTTATTGGCTGGCCGGCGACTGGATTATCGCGATGTTAACGGATTTAGAAGAGGTTAGGCTTATGGCAGAAACGTATCTGCCCTGGATGATAGCGATGCCGCTCATCTCTGTTTGGTGTTTTTTACTCGATGGTGTATTTCTTGGCGCTACCCGTGGGAAAGAAATGCGTAATTCTATGTTGGTTTGTACATTTTTATTCTTTTTGCCACTTTGGTATGTCTTTCAGTTTCTTGGCAATCACGGATTGTGGTTAGCATTTACCGTTTTTATATTCGTTAGAGGAATAACAATGGGACTCTATTATTTTTATATCGAGAAAAAAGAAGGGTTTATTTAATTCTGATTTCGGCCAGAAGCAGACATATTCAGAATCATCCAGCCTCTGAAATTTTGGTATAACGCTCATGGTATTTATGTTTGGTTTGTTGTACTGGTTTACACAATCCGCTGAGTAATGCAGATTCATTAATTGAACTAGAGCTGGCTGCTTCTGGCTCCTCAACCATTATGCTCCAAGCATAAAAATAATATTTACCATCAACGATATGACCTGACTTTTTGAAGCTAATACCTTCTGGTTTATTGCCTATTGATTGCTGCTAAGGTGAACCTGCATTGTATGGATCATTAGACAATAGACACTATATATACCGCATTGTCTTTCATTCATGCATTTGTCAGTTTTGGTCTTCAA
>JBCCHP010000061.1:0-7403 GCA_039028675.1 Pseudomonadota bacterium
AGGCATCAGCGGTACGTTTCAGGATTTCATCTGACACACTGATTTCACCACTGTAGTCAGTAGACGCCACCCATAAACGCAGGATATCTGCCCCCAGTGTTTTGAAAATCTGCTTGGGTGCAACGGTATTCTGCAGCGATTTAGACATCTTGCGGCCATCCGCATCAACAGTAAAACCATGAGTCAAGACGGCCTTATAAGGCGCATAATCATTCATGGCTATGCTAGTTTTCAACGATGATTGAAACCAGCCACGATGTTGGTCGGACCCTTCAAGATAGAGATCGGCTGGTGCAGCACGTAGCTCATCTTTTCTACGCTCTAGCACACTGTAATGAGTGACACCGGAATCAAACCAAACATCTAACGTATCCGTCACTTTTTGATAGTGTTCGGCATCATCACCCAATAATTCCTCAGTTTGCAGGTCAAACCAGGCCTCCATGCCGTCTTTTTCGACACGTTGTGCCACGGCTTCAAATATCTCTCTCGTTTTTGGATGTAGTTCGTTAGTGACTTTATGGATAAACAAGGTAATTGGCACACCCCAAGTACGTTGACGGGAGATACACCAATCCGGACTACCTTCGAGCATGCCCTCAATTCTCGCTTCACCCCAGGCTGGAATCCATTGAACATCTTTTAATGACGCCAGCGAATCCGCTCGCAGGTTATTTTGTGTCATATTGATAAACCATTGCGGTGTGGCACGAAAAATCAATGGTGTTTTTGTGCGCCAACAATGTGGATAGCTATGCTGAAAGGTTTTATGTTTTAACAGTTTGTTATTGTTTTGCAGTATTTCTATGACTTTTTCATCAACTTTATAGACGTGTTCACCAGCAAGCATTTCGGTGTTTTCGCGAAAAACACCACTCTCGTCGACCAGATTCAGCGTCCCTATTTCATATTGCTTACCCACGATAAAATCATCCATCCCGTGATCGGGCGCAGTATGGACAGCCCCTGTACCGGCTTCAGTCGTGACATGCTCACCAAGAATAATTGGTACCGATTTATCGTAAAATGGATGTTGTAATCGTTGTTTCTCCAATGCATGACCCATGCAACGGCCAACAATTTTATATTGTTCAATGCCGTAACGTTGCAAGGCATCTTTATGCAATGCATCGGTAACTAATAGGCATTCTGTATCCGTATCTGTTTGACACTGTACTAATACATACTCAAGTTCTGGATTCAAAGAAACAGCCTGATTGGCAGGTAACGTCCAGGGCGTTGTCGTCCAAATAATAACGGATGCAAGACCCTCAGCATCAGCGACTCCCATAATTGATTTAACAGCAGTCTGATCGACACAGGTAAAGCGAACATCAATCGCATATGAAGTTTTATCTTGATATTCAACTTCTGCCTCAGCTAGCGCGGAACCACCCACTACACTCCAGTAAACCGGCTTAAAGCCTCGTTGCAAATGTCCTTGTTCAGTGATTTTTCCAAGTGCACGAATGATATCCGCCTCGGTTTGGTAGTCCATCGTCAAATAAGGCTTATCCCAGTCCCCAAGCACGCCCAGACGCTTAAAATCCTCGCGCTGACCATCAACTTGTTTCTGCGCATAGTCACGACACTTTTGCCGGAAGTCTTTGTGAGAAATTTTGTCGCCAGCTTTACCGGCCTTTTTCTCAACATTATGCTCAATAGGCAGGCCATGACAGTCCCAGCCAGGCACATAGGGCGCGTCATAACCACTTAAGGTTTTACTCTTTATAATAATATCTTTCAGTATTTTATTTACCGCATGACCGATATGAATATCACCATTTGCATAGGGTGGGCCATCATGCAGAATAAACTTTTTTGCGCCCTGTCGCTTTTCTCTAATCTGCCCGTATAGATCATTTTCAAACCACTGCTTTAGCATTTGTGGTTCACGTTGCGACAGGTTTGCTTTCATCGAGAAATCTGTCTTGGGTAAATTTAGTGTATCTTTATAGCTACTCATTCTTTAATTCAATTATTATTTTTTTGTAAACTTATTTTTGCATGCTCTATATCAACGTGAATTTGCTTAATCATTTCTTCTTCAGTATCAAAGTTTGCATCACCACGTAGTTTTTCAATAAATTCTATTTGTATCTGCTTGCCGTATATATCCTGTTCAAAATTGAGTATGTGTACTTCTAGTAGTACTCGTTCACCATTATATACTGGTCTCGAACCGACATAGATAACCGCATCCATTGCTTCATCAGAAATACCGAATACACGACCAGAGAAGATACCATGCACCGGTGACTGATAACGCTTTAGTTCAATATTTGCAGTTGCGAAGCCGATTTTTCGACCTCGCTTTTCGCCATGAACGATTCTTCCGCTAATCCTGTAGGGTCTACCCAACATCTGGTTTGCATTAATAATTTGTCCAGTTGCCAATGCCTCACGTATTAACGTACTGCTAACACGCTCTCCTGATGAATAAAAAGTTTGCATCTTCTGTACTTCAAAACCATATTCTGCTCCAGCATTCACAAGCGTCTGAAAATTACCTTCTCTATTTTTTGCAAATCGAAAGTCATCACCAATAATTAGCGCTTTTACATTTAACCCATCAATCAATATCTGTTTTACAAATTCATTCGCAGAAAGATTCGCCAAATTACTGTCAAACTTTATACATACAACGCGATCAATATTGTGCCGACGAAACTCTTGTAATTTCTCTCGTAATCGAGTCAACCTTGATGGTGCGCTATCTGGCGCAAAATACTCAATTGGTTGAGGTTCAAATATTACGATTGTTGATAACATCCCGGCTTTATCCGCAACTGATTTAAGAGTTTGTAATATCGCCTGATGCCCTAGATGGACACCATCAAAATTACCGATTGTTGCCGCAACAGTAGAAGAGTTATCGGAAAGATTATTTATACCGCGAATGAATTCCATATTTAAAACTGAGGGATTATACCTATGATGAGGGCGCTGTCATATCTCGCCAACGTATGCCTAAACTTGTCATCACAATTAGATAAATGACAATCCCTGCGCCAACCCATAGCAATATATTTTGTAAACGCTGAGCTAACGACCATGCAAACCAGTCACTAATTTGCCCAGCGCCATATGCGACGAAAGTTCCCATAATCGAGATGCCTATTAAGACTTTTAATAAGAATAATGACCAATCTTTTTTAACTCGATATACCTGTTCCTTTTTTAAGATGCGAAATAATAAATATGCTTGTAAAAATGCTGATAACGATGTTGCTAAAGCTAAACCAGCATGAGCTAGAGGAAAAACCAGTATTAAATTAAAAACGATATTTGCCAGCATCGCGATCGCACCTATCTTCACTGGCGTTTTAGTATCCTGCCGAGAGAAAAAACCGCTGGAGAGAATTTTAATCAATACAAATGCAGGCAGGCCAACTGCATAGGCCATTAAACTTTGACTTGCCATCAACACATCAAGCGGTGTGAATTCTTCATATTGAAATAGCGTTGTTAGTAATGGTGCAGACAAGGCAGCAAGCCCGACTGCTGCAGGTAAAGCAATGAGAAAAACCAGACGCAGCGCCCAATCCAACATGGTTGAAAACCCTTCTGTCGAACCTTGTGAATACTTTTCAGATAGATTTGGTAATACAACCGTCGCTAGCGCGATGCCAAATACGCCTAATGGAAACTCAACCAGTCGGTCAGAAAAATAAAGCCATGAAATGCTACCCGTTTGCAAGAAAGAGGCAATCATCGTGTCTATGAGTAAATTAATTTGCACAATTGATACTGCAAATAATATTGGCAGCATTAATGTGATAATACGTCGAACACCTTCTTTATCCCGATTAAGGCGAGGTATCGGAAACTTGCCCAGGCGAATCAAAAAGGGGAATTGGAATAACAACTGCACAACACCTGCGATAAATACTCCCCAGGCCAATGCCGTGATGGGTGTCTGCATATAAGGAGAAAGCCAGATAGCACATGCGATCAAAGATAAATTTAATAGTACGGGCGTAAAAGCCGGCACAGCAAACTGTTTATACGTATTTAAAATGCTGCCAGCAAATGCTGTCAATGAAATAAATAAAATGTACGGAAAAGTGATCTTTAATAGATCACTAGCCAGCGTATGTTTATCAACATCATTAATAAAATTGGGCGCGAAAATAGTGATTAGTATGGGACTGATCAGCACACCAACAGCTGTCACTGCGAGCAATATTAATCCTAATGTTGCAGCTGTTTGATCGACTAATGCCTTTACCTCTTCCTCTTCACGTTGTTCCTTGTACTCCGTCAGCACGGGCACGAATGCCTGTTGAAATCCTCCTTCTGCAAAAAGTCGACGTAAAAAGTTAGGTATACGAAAAGCGACAATAAATACATCTAATCCCAGTCCGGGTCCGAAATATCGTGCGATTACCACGTCACGAATTAAACCGAAAACGCGTGATATTCCGGTCATTCCGCCGACAGTAAAGGTAGATTTCAGCATTTTCAGGCTCATGGTTAACTATTCAGTCGTAGCAAATTAATAAGTTTTCTGTCTATGTAATTGTTTTTTATTGCGTTTATAGTGATTTTTTTAAGCATAACACAAGCGGGGCTAAGGATTGACAAATTGCTGCAATATCCGCATCATACCGCGCCTTTCAAGCACGAATCAGGAGTTTAGAGTGGCAAATATTGCTTCAGCGAAAAAACGCGCCAGACAAGCACAACATCTGCGTTCACATAATGCGAGCCAGCGATCATTCTTACGTACTAATATTAAAAGAGTTGTTAATGCTATTGCGGCTAACGATAAAGAAGCTGCCCAAGCTGCTTATCAGACTGCGGTTCCTGTCATAGACGCCATGGTGAGTAAAGGTATTATCCATAAGAATAAGGCTGCACGTCATAAATCAAGGTTAAACAGCCAGCTCAAAGCACTTTAATATTTAAACCGGCAGCCGCCGGTTTTTATTTGTCTACAGGATGTAGTATCTGCCGTGCGAGGACAGAAATCCGTAGCGGCGAAATGGAGGTAATGGTTAGTAATTGCTCCAGCATTACTGACAATTCCACCCTCCATGGTGGTCGGATGCCGTTAATCAAATAAGCGTTAAACAATCAACAAATTATCACGATGAATCAATTCATCTTCATCAATTCCACCAAGTAATTGACTCACTTCATTAGAAGTTTTTCCCATGATTAAACTGGTTTGGCTAGCATTATAATTAGTCAGTCCCCGCGCAATTTCATTTCCATTTTCATCAAGACAGGCAATGATTTCACCTCGATTAAATTCACCCTGTACAGAATTGATGCCTACTGGCAATAGACTTTTGCCTTTACTCTTTAGGGCATTCACCGCTCCTTGATCTAATATTACGGCGCCCTTAAGTTTACCCTGGCCTGCTAACCATAAACGTCTGGCATTTACTGAATCGGTATCACCAAATAATAAAGATCCAATAGAATCGGCATTAGCCACCTTTAAAATCACATCTTCATCATAGCCAGACGCAATAACTGTCAAGGCGCCGGATTTAGCTGCTATCTTTGCTGCCTTAACCTTAGTCCGCATACCGCCACGACCCAAAGCACCGCCTTCGCCTGCATAAGCTTCAAGATTTGGATCATCAACATTGATTTGCTGAATAAATTCAGCATCATTATGTTTGTTAGGATTCGCTGTATATATACCAGCCTGATCGGTGAGTATTAATAATACATCTGCATCAATCAAATTTGACACCATACCGGCTAATGTATCGTTATCACCAAATCGTATCTCATCAATAGCAACTGAATCATTTTCATTGATGATTGGATTCACACCCAAACTTATTAATGAACTCATAGTTGTCCGCGCATTTAAATAACGCTCACGATTAGCTACATCTTCATGAGTTAACAGAATCTGCGCAGTCTGGATATCATATTTTTGAAAGCCAACCTCATAGGCCTGGATCAATCCCATTTGTCCAACTGCTGCTGCCGCTTGTAAGTGATGCAACGTGGTAGGCCTTTCTTTCCATTGCAGACGCGAGACACCTTCAGCTACAGCACCAGATGACACAATCGCGGTTTCTATTCCCTGTTTATTCAATTCCGCAATCTGACGAATCCAGTTATCAAGTAGCTCATGTTTTAAGCCACAACCATTATCTGTGAGTAAGGCGCTACCCAGCTTTATCACCCAGCGTTTGGCCTGTTTTAATTTTTCCCTATTCATTGTCATTATTTAAGTTGGTTATCCATTCATTGATTGCGTAACTCAATGTTTTACATCCTTCTTTATTAATAGCTGATATGTTAAATATCTTCATATCATTATAAGTATTATTAATCTCTTCAATTAACTCTTCGATAAGTTCATCCGGTAAAACATCACACTTGTTTAATACCAACCAACGCGGTTTATTATAGAGTTCAACATCAAATTGCCTTAACTCTTGTAGAATAATATTAATCCCATCAATCACCTGTTCTGGATCCAGGCTGGCGTCGACAATATGCAATAATAAATTAGTGCGGTGTAAGTGTTTTAAAAACGCAATACCTAGTCCAGCACCCTCTGATGCGCCTTCAATCAAACCCGGAATATCTGCAACTACAAAACTCTCTCCCACATCAACGCTAACAACTCCCAGACTCGGATACATTGTAGTAAATGGATAGTCCGCAACTTTAGGAGTGGCAGAAGATACAGCTCTGATAAAACTGGATTTACCTGCATTAGGCAAGCCTAATAAACCGACGTCCGCTAACACTTGTAATTCGAGTCTTAAATTGCGTGTTTCACCAAGAGTGCCCTCAGTAGTTTCTCTCGGCGCACGATTAACACTGCTCTTAAATCGCGCATTGCCCAAGCCGTGAAATCCACCTTGAGCAACCAACAGACTTTCGTCTTTATCAGTCAGGTCGCCTATTAATTCATCAGTATCATCGTCATAAACCAAGGTGCCGGTGGGAACAGTAATTAACAAATCATCAGCACTTTTCCCAATTCTGTCTCGACCCATTCCCGGCTGACCATTCTTCGCCGTAAATATTCGATTATGGCGAAAATCAACCAGGGTGTTTAATCCTTCATCGACATGTAAATAAATACTGCCGCCATCGTTTTCATCTCCGCCGTCAGGTCCACCTTTAGGAATATACTTTTCACGACGAAAACTTAAACAGCCATTGCCGCCTTTTCCGGCTTCTACCCTAATCATTGCTTGATCAACGAACTTCATTTTTTCAGTTCTATATTAATTAATTTAGAATTTGTTTCCCACCTGTGTGACTTTAAACGCTTCATCAGGGCTATTCGCCAAATCACGCACAAAATTATCGATGCCTCGAGCGAGGTTCTCGCCCCCCGTCTCCAGAATTTCCCGACAGACTTCCGGGTTCGTGAGCACATAATTGCTCGGCGCCATTGAATTGATAAATTGACG
>JBCCHP010000062.1:0-7107 GCA_039028675.1 Pseudomonadota bacterium
CGGGGCAACAACAGGTCAGTTTACTGATCTTCCGATCACAGCTCTTAAGCTAACACTGGGTATCAACTGAGTCATAGTAGGTGTCTGTGTCATCGAGTTTACAAACTGATTCGATACCAGGTGCAATTCGTCAATTTTGCCTTCTTTAAACGCGTCTAACTGAATCAGAATAGTACCTATCAAATCATCAAGACTAGGTGTATCGCCAATTTGCGTAACCTGTCCGACAATATTGGCGCCTATAGAACCAAAAAAACCTGCGCCTTTAGAACCAATAACACACAAATCAGCATCTTTACCTTCTTCTTCCCATGTTTTGATTTGTCTTAGTAACATACGAAACATGTTTGCATTTAAGCCACCACAAAGACCGCGATCGGTTGTAATGACTATAAGACCAATACGTTTTACTTCTTCTCGGGCAATAAGATAAGGATGTTTATACTCAGGATTAGCATGCGCCAGGTGAGAGATTACATTACGAATTTTTTCAGCATAGGGACGTGCAGCATGCATTCGATCCTGTGCCTTACGCATCTTACTGGCAGCGACCATCTCCATGGCTTTAGTAATCTTTTGCGTATTTTGTACGCTTGAGATTTTGGTTCGTATTTCTTTTCCGACTGCCATGCGCTATTACCAGGTACCACTTTCTTTGAATTTGGCGATAGCATCTCTAATGCCTTGTTCAATCTCATCATCATAACTACCCTCTGCACCTATCTTATCCATCAATGCAGATTGCTCACTATTCATGTAAGTATGTAATGCTTCTTCAAATGCACCAATTTTTTCAAGTTCAATATCGTCCATAAAATCATTTTCAACAGCAAACAGGCTGACGCCCATATCCGCAACGTTCAAAGGAGAATATTGCTTCTGCTTCATCAACTCCATTACACGCTGACCACGTTCAAGCTGCTTACGGGTCGCTTCATCAAGGTCAGAGGCAAACTGCGCGAAGGCAGCTAATTCACGATATTGCGCCAGTGCCAATCGAACACCACCACCCAACTTCTTAATAATCTTGGTTTGAGCAGCTCCACCTACTCGAGAGACAGATAAACCAGCATTAATCGCGGGACGGAAACCAGAGTTAAATAAATCAGTTTCCAAAAAGATTTGGCCATCAGTAATCGAGATTACATTCGTTGGTACGAATGCAGATACATCACCTGCCTGGGTTTCAATAATGGGTAATGCCGTTAACGAACCTGTTTTACCTTTTACTTCGCCATTGGTGATCTTTTCGACATAGTCTTCATTAATACGAGCAGCACGTTCAAGTAAACGTGAATGTAAATAGAAAACGTCACCAGGATAGGCTTCGCGACCCGGCGGACGTTTCAACAATAATGACATCTGACGATAAGCCCAAGCCTGTTTGGTCAAATCATCATAAATAATCAATGCATCTTCGCCACGATCACGGAAATACTCTCCCATTGCACAACCCGAATATGGAGCCGCGTATTGCATCGCTGCTGATTCAGAAGCAGTAGCTGCAACGATAATGGTATGGTCTAACGCATCATGTTCTTCCAGCTTACGAATAACAACATTAATAGATGATGCTTTTTGACCGATAGCAACATAAATACATTTAACGCCTGTGCCCTTTTGATTGATGATGGCATCAATTGCTACAGCGGTTTTACCCGTCTGACGGTCACCAATAATCAACTCACGTTGGCCACGCCCAATCGGCACCATTGAGTCGATTGATTTCAGACCCGTTTGAACTGGTTGATCAACCGACTTTCTCGCAATTACACCCGGAGCAATTTTTTCAATCGGAGAAGTTTCACTGGTATTGATATCGCCTTTACCATCAATTGGATTCCCAAGCGCATCAACAACACGACCTAACATGGCTTCACCGACCGGTACCTCGAGAATACGCTTGGTACACTTAACAACGTCTCCTTCAGAAACATTTTCGTAACTACCAAGTATTACCGCACCGACGGAATCTCGTTCCAGGTTGAGTGCCAAACCATAAGTGTTACCGGGGAATTCAATCATTTCCCCCTGCATTACATCACTTAAACCATGGATTCTGGCAACACCGTCAGCAAGACTCACAACCGTACCTTCGGTACGTGCTTCGGTATCAAGGTCCATTGACTCGATTTTCTTTTTAATCAGGTCACTAATTTCAGTTGCACTGATAGACATATGTCTTTCCTCTATTTAATAACTATTGCGCAAAAATATTGTTTAATTCTTTCAAACGGCCTTTGATCGACGCATCGATAACTGCATCTCCAAGTCGAATCACAACACCACCAATTAATTCTTTATCCTCAGTAACATTAATATCAACTTTCTTGCCGATACGTTTCGATACGGAGTCAGATATATCGCTTAGCTGAGCATCATTCAGCGCATAAGCACTGACAACATCAATCTCACTTAACCCTTCAGCAGCCGCCTTACTTTGCTCAAACAGTCTGTCTATATCCGGAGCAATAATAAGTCTCTCTGCTTCAATCAGGATTGAAATAAAGTTCTTCTGTGCAGCAGACAAATCGCCCGGACAAATGTCAGCAATAAAATCTGCTAATTCTTGCTCGTTCACTTTCGGGCTAAATATTACCTGTTTCATCTCGTCAACTTCGACTGCCGCAGAAAGCGTACCCAAAAAAGTTGACCATTCAGATAATTTGCCATCATCGAGTGCTTGAGCAAATGCCGCTTCAGCATAAGGTCTCGCGATCGTTGCTTTTTCTAACATGAATTGAGTCCGTTAATTAAAGCTGCTGGCTGATTTTAGTCAGCACTTCGTTATGAGCATTTTGGTCAACTTCTTTCATCAAGATTTGCTCAGCGCCAGCTACAGCTAATGCTGCGACCTGATTCCTCAAATCCTGCCTTGCCTTTTCCTTTTCCTGCTCAATCTCACTCAAGGCCTGTTCTTTAATTCGCTCACTTTCACGTTTAGCTGTTTCTTTCGCTTCTTCTACAATCTCATCGCCACGTTTTTGTGCCTGAGAAATAATTGAAGACGCCTGTTCCTTGCCTTTATTGATTTCTTCTATTGAATCTTCTTCCGCCTGAGCCAATTTTTTCTGGCCTTCTTCAGCAGCAGCAAGTCCATCAGCAATTCGAGCTTCACGTTCTTTCATTTGATCCAGCAACAGTGGCCAGACAAATTTCATCGTAAACCAAACGAAGATAGCGAATGTGATAAGTTGCCCAATTAAGGTTGCATTAAAATTCACTTAAATCACCTTTGTTTCGGTTAAAGTTTATTCCTAGCCTGCTAAGCCTTGCATAGTGGTAACGAATGGACTTGCCAAGGTAAACCACATACCAATACCAATACCGATCATGGTAACCGCGTCAATCAAACCAGCCACCAGGAACATCTTACCTTGTAGCATCGGAGCCAATTCAGGTTGTCTTGCAGCACCTTCTAAAAACTTGCCGCCAAGAATACCGAAACCAATTGCGGTACCGAACGCACCCATTCCAAGAACGATTAAGACACCCAGTGATGTAAATGCCAGAATAGTTTCCATCTTTCTCCTCCAGAGGATATATAACTAAATTAAAATAAATCAGTGATGTTCATGCGCCATTGATAAATAAACAATGGTCAACATCATGAAAATAAAAGCTTGTAACAATACAACTAAAATATGAAACACAGCCCAAACAAATTGCAACATGCCGCCCAAAATTGATCCAATAAAGAACGGCAATGCAGCACCTAGCAGTGTCGCAATCAATAAAAATATCAATTCACCAGCGTACAAGTTACCAAACAATCGAAGCGCTAATGACACAGGTTTTGCAATCAACGCAATGCCTTCCAACAACAGATTAAATGGCACCATAAACTTACCAAAAGGCTGGAATGCCAATTCGCCGAGAAAACCGCCGACACCTTTCATCTTTATGCTGTAATAAATAATCAACATAAATACGCCAATTGAGAGACCAAATGTAATATTTGGATCAGTCGTCGGAACGACCTTGAAATACAAATGCGAATCGCCAGCAATGGTTTGCGCTAGCAACGGAAATAAATCAACAGGCATGATATCCATCGTATTCATTAGCGTAACCCAAACAAATATGGTCAACGCCAAAGGGGCAATCAATGGATTATGCACTGACATAATGTCATTAACATTTTTGTTAACAAATTCAACGATCATTTCAACCAGATTGGTAAAACCAGAGGGCGCACCAGATTGTTTGGTCGCTGCAACGCGCCGAAAAAAGAATAAGAAGAGTATGCCTAGAAATATTGACCAGCCGAGGGTGTCTACATTCAATGCCCAAAAGCCCATATCTACAGCTTCTTCCGGACTATGAGCGAATGTCCATTTTGCTTCACCTAAAACAGAACCGTTATAGCGCTCATAACCTTCAGGTAATTGCCCAAATACCAGATTTTGCAGGTGATGTTGTATATACGAATTTGAAGTAAGTTCTGTTCCGCCAGCCATTTATAAACTCAATTATTGATTCATTAAAAGTGCTAATCCAGTCAAATTGATTAGCAAAATTACACCGTAAGTTACAAACATTATCCCGATGTTTAATGTTGTTATTATTAGTATTGATACTGTAAAAATTATGATTGTGAGAACAATCTTGATTGCCTCACCAACATAAAACCAAGCCAAAGTGCTGCCAGATGATCCCGATGACGATGATCGTAAGGAAAATATAACAAATAACAAATTTGGCACTATGAACGCAATACCACCCAACATAACGGATAAGGCCAAATTAGCATTTGCGAGCATAAAAAAAAGCAGACTAATAATAAAAACTATTACTGCTTCAATTATTAACATCCTGTAAGCAGCCGCACGATTATTTTCTAGTTCTTTACTACCTTGCAATCGTTCTGGCTCCAAAATCGCGATATATTGTAATGGCAAAAATCAAATGTGCCAGTAAAAATATCGGCGTCTTATTTAACACCCTTCCGGGGTTCGCAAGTATAGTGAGCTAAGAGACAATGATCAAACGTTGCAATGCAACAATTTCACTTAAAATGTTTCAAAATCCCATCTAGTTCATCGGTTGAATGATATTGAATCCTCAATTCACCTTTACCCTTTTGATTATGTCTGATCGCGACCTGAGCACCCAGTTTTTCAGATAATTCTGTCTCTAATTTACTGATGTTTGCATCTTTCTTTTGCTTTTTGTTTATTTTTTTTGCTTGATTTCCGGACTGATGTTGTTTGACATAATTTTCTGTTTCCCTAACCGATAACCCTTTTTTAGCGATGGTTTTTGCCAATTCTCCCTGTTTAGCGGCAGATAGTGGCAAAATTGCCCGGGCATGCCCCATTTCGATTTTGCCGTCCAAGAGAAGCTGTTTTACCGCGCCGCTTAAATCCAATAATCGTAACAAATTAGATACCGCTGAACGGGAGCGACCGACGCTGGCAGCAACTTTCTCATGGGTCATATGAAATTCTTCAATGAGTCGTGATAACGCACTCGCTTCTTCCAGCGGATTCAGATCCTGACGTTGAATATTTTCTATCAAAGCCAACGACATCGCTGTTTGATCGGACACATCCTTTAATACGACCGGCACCTCATGCAATCCAGCTAACTGTGCCGCACGCCAGCGTCGTTCTCCTGCGACAATTTCGTATTGATTTCCTGACTTGAGTTTTCTGACAATGATTGGCTGTACGACGCCCTGCGCCTTAATTGAACTAGCCAAGTCTTCCAGGGCCGCCTGATTAAACTCAAGTCTTGGTTGATATTGACCCCGCTGAATCAGGTCTACCGGTAAACTATTTAGTGAGGCTTCTATTTTTTCCGCGGTTTCTTCCGGTCTGGTGCCTAGTAGTGCATCCAGGCCTTTACCCAATCCTCGTTTCTTTGCCGCCATTAGCTATGAATTCCTGTTGTAATTATGCTGCCAGACCTTCTCGACGCAGCATTTCTCCTGCCAAGGCCAGGTATGCCAGTGCACCCGTCGATGATTTATCATAGGCCATCGCAGCTAAGCCATGACTTGGAGCTTCAGCTAAGCGCACATTGCGTGGAATGATGGTTCGATAGACTTTTTCGCCAAAATGCTCCATCAACTGTGAAGAAACCTCCGTTGCCAGATTATTTCTCGGGTCATACATGGTCCGCAATAGGCCTTCTATCTTCAAATCCGGATTCAGATACTTGCGGATTTTTTCGATCGTATCCATCAATGCTGTCAAACCCTCCAGAGCATAATATTCACATTGCATTGGAATCATCACTGAATCAGCAGCAACCAGAGCGTTGACCGTCAACATATTTAATGAAGGCGGGCAGTCGATGAAAACGAAATTGTAGTTATTTTTTATAGGCTCAAGTGCCGTTCGTAACCGTATTTCTCGCGCCATTTCATCCAGCAATGAAACCTCAGCACCTGTTAAATCAGCATTGGTGGGTATTAGGTCATATCCTCCTTCTTCGGAATGAACAATGACTTGTTCAGCCGTTTTGTCATTCATCAGAACGTCATAACTGGAATACGTCAGTTGTTGTTTATCAATACCGCTGCCCATCGTCGCATTACCCTGCGGATCGAGGTCAACTAACAAAATATTGCGCTTGGCTGCCGCCAAAGATGCGGCAAGATTAACACCGGTGGTTGTTTTGCCCACGCCACCCTTTTGATTTGCAATTGCAATAATACGAGACACTTCTTCTTACCGTGAAAACTGTAAATATTATTATGACATAGTTGAGTTGGGCTTTTTATCACCAATTTGACCATCATCAAAGGTCGATAAAAAAGGCTTAGAAATTTCAAATTTATACTCAATTTTTAGCTTTTTATACCGATAACCATAAAAAGAATTAACCATTTTTAGCTAATATGTCTTTATCCATCTTAATTTGCGACGATTCCAGCTTTGCCCGAAAACAAATGGCACGAGCGCTTCCCGAAGAATGGGAGGTAGACATTAGCTTTGCTAAGAATGGTCAAGAAGCCATCAATGTAATTCAAACCACCAATGCCGACATTCTATTTCTCGATCTGAATATGCCGGTTATGGATGGCTTTCAAACTCTCCAGGAAATAAGAAGACTCGATCTCAATACCCTGGTTATCGTGGTATCCGCTGATATACAAGA
>JBCCHP010000063.1:0-6907 GCA_039028675.1 Pseudomonadota bacterium
GTGTGTTTTAAGTTAATACGCCATAGAAAACACAATTATCCCCAACTTATGACTATATCAATTTAGCCAGATCTGAGCAAAAATAATTTTTAATAAAATTAACTAGATGAGTATTATAAAACCTTGAATATACTGAAAATTGCAAGAGAAGATTTTAAGGGAATAATTGTTGTAGATATACAACAAATAAGGCTGATATTCGCTAAAAATTACTGTTGAACGGTATTTGTTTTCAAACGCAACCGCCACTCCTCAATTTTTTCTTCTGGTACCTTTTGCGGGAATTCTTTTTGCGCCTGGCTGTAGACTGCTTTTGTGAGCTGAATTTTTGCCTGATCAATTAATAATTTTTTAATCTGCGGCTCAACTTGATCCAGACTCACCGATTCTTCTGGCATCAGTTCGCCACGTTTCATAATATGAAAACCAGCTTCGGATTCAACAACTTGGCTTAGTTGTTCTTGCTTAAGATTGAGTAAAGGTTCCTTTACCGCGGGTAATAAATCCCCTGATTTAATCAGACCCATATAGCCGCCATTGACGCGGCTTTGCACATGTTCGGAGTGTTCATTTGCTAACTCTGCAAATTTTGACTTATTTTTTTGCAACTCCTCCAATACAGAACCAGCCTTATTTCTAACTTCTTTGAGTTTTTTAGCATCAGCATCGACAGGTTTTGCAAAAAATATCTGCCATACTTGCAGTCTTTCAGAAATGACAAAACTGGTTTGATTCGCTTGATAGTACTCACTGATTTGTTCTGAGTTTGGAAAATCAGCCGGTAACTTACTGGCTATTAATCTATTTAGATACGCCTCTCTGAGAATATTTTCAGCACCTCGACGCATTAAAAACTCGACATTCTGGTTCTTATCCATTTTGTTAGCGATAGCTGCGGACATGATAGCGCGGTTAGCTGCTTCATTTTCGATAACTTGTTTAAATACTGCAGCATCCGCCAAGACTTGCTGACGCTCAGCTGCTCCCATGTTATTGATTAGCAAAGTAATATATTGTTGAGACAACTGTGGGTTTTGACCCGCATCTCCTTCAGGTTTTGCCCACTCTTTATTAGCTTGTTGCTGCATATTGTTTTGATCTGCAGTTGTCTTTTCAGTTGTCTTTTCAGCCGTCTCTTCGTCAGCAGAATCTAGTCCGAGTAATTGGCGGACAGAAAATGCCGACACCTGAGTAATTTGGCCAAGTAAAAAAGCCAAGAGTAGCAATATCGGAACAATAATTTTTATTCGGCCTTGAGTTAATTTCATCGCTTTTTCAGACATAACAATTTACCAATTAATTCTCCCATGACACCCATAACCCGATAATAGTAAACACATGTTGATTTTAACGGTTAAATATATGATGTAAGATAATGACTATATATATGTTAATAGTTATGATTGTTTAGGGATATCGCTTTTACGGTTTGATTACTATAACAACAATAGATGAAAATTATGCTACTGATTTACTCGGCTAGTGCAAATCAAACTATAGCGATAAATATTCATGACGTTCACAAGCAGCAAGAATAAATAAATTTAATGTCACCTAAATCTTCAAATCTAGCCATTATGTTCGCTGACATCAGCGGCAGCACACGTTTGTTTGAAGTATTAGGTGATTCCACTGCGCGAGTTGCCATCGCCGATACCTTGACCGTCTTAACCGATGTTGTGCATACCTATAATGGTACAGTCATCAAAACAATTGGTGACGAGATCATGTGCACCTTCCCTACTGCCGATGATGCCGCCAGTGCCGCCTGTGATATGCATGAAGATCTTGAAGAAATTAATGCCACTCAGGATAGCGATAAGCCAGAAATAAAAATCCGAATTGGTATGCATTTTGGTCCTGCCTTGCTTGAAGGAGGTGACGTATTTGGAGATGCTGTTAACGTCGCGGCAAGAATGGCAGCTCAAGCCAAAGGTGGACAAGTGATCACGACTAAAACGACTGTAGACTTATTGGAACCAGTCAAACGCGCGAGTACACGTTTTGTCGATAATGCGCCTATTAAAGGTAAAAAGGATGTGATTCAAATTTTTGAAATCATCTGGCAAGAAGAAGATGTCACGCGAATGGCTACTGGCATGATGGAAGAAGTACCGAACATCCCGGAAGTTGCGATGCATATTGAATACAGAGGTAAAAAAGTGACATTAAATCCGGATAAAACAGGACTCGTAATGGGCAGAAGTCAGACCTGTGATTTACCTATTCAGGAAAAACTTGCCTCTCGACAGCATGTGCGCATCGAACTACGCAGAAACAAATTTTTCATCATTGATCAAAGCACTAATGGTACACATGTGAAACTGGATAACGATGAAGAATCTTTTTTGAGAAGAGAAGAGATGCCTGTTTCTTTAAGCGGTGAAATTAGTTTAGGAAAATCGTTTTCTGAAGGTCCTTCGGAAATTGTTAAATTTACCCTAAAAGCATAATGAATATATTAATACGGGACTATTTAAATTAGAGAATTAGCATGACAGAATCTGTTAAGAAGAATCAGCATACATTGTCATGGCACTCTCATGGTATTTCTGATGTGGGTAAAGTCAGAAAACACAATGAGGATTCGATGCTGGTCAGACCAGAAGTCGGCATGTGGGTAGTTGCTGATGGTATGGGTGGACATGCCGCTGGTGATGTCGCCAGTCAGATGATTGTCAATTCGCTGAAAAAAGTACATGAAGGTTTGTCACTGGAAAGATTTATCGATGATATTGAAGACCGCCTTCTGGAAGTGAATAGCAAGCTCATTGCTAAAGCAAAAGAATCTGAAAAGCGTACTACAATTGGCAGTACGGTAGTCATTTTGATTACCTTTGATAAATATTGTTTATTTATGTGGGCGGGTGATAGTCGACTATATCGATTGAGAGATAAAGAAATTCGACAAATGACTAAAGATCACTCTCAAGTGGAACAGTACATTGCGAAAGGATTGATTAGTCGAGAAGAAGCCGCGGTACATCCACATGGTAATATGATAACGCGCGCGGTAGGTGCGACTGATGATCTCTATATAGAAATGGATATACAGGAAATGAAAAAAGGCGATCGTTATTTGTTGTGTAGCGATGGCTTAACGAAACACATTACTGATTTCGAGTTCCAAGATATGATGTGTGAAGGAACTGTTGAAGAAACCTGCAAAAAATTGATTGATTTAACCCTGTCTCGAGGGGCGGGTGATAACGTGACAACAATATTGGTTGATATAGATTAACGATGATAGACATTTTTAAAATTAGTGTAGGAGTATAGTTGTGGCTGATTTTAAAACAGCTTTAGAAGCATTGGCATCTGGTGATCTGAAGGTTGAATCGCTTGCAGCACAGCTTGACGTGTTACTGGACAAATCACCTCAGTTTGCGACAAAGATGCTGACTGAACTTGATCAATTCCAGGAAGAAAACAAAATTGATGATAAAGCTTACGCGCTGCTAAAGCGGCAGATAAATGATTTTCGTCGTGCCCATGCTAAAGAAACCGAAGTGTTGGCAAATGAAGATTCTGATGCGACTGTGTTTGACTCGAATCAGGAAAAGGAAAGTTTTACTGGCAACGAAGATAAAACCGTTCAATCGGGCGGTGATGATATCGACAGTGAAGATGAAACTGTGCAGGCAAATAAGAGTGATCTGGCAACTGAAGATAAAACCGTTCAATCCGGTGTAGATGACTCAAGCTCAGAAGATAAAACCGTTCAATCTGAAAAAGCTGCAGCGGAAGGTGACTCAACGGTTGTAATGGATGATGAAGAAAAACCACAAACAGTTGATGACACAGGTAGTGATTTCTTCGATGTCAGCATGCCAAGTGCAGATACCTCTTCACCATCTATTACTTCCGCGACTGGTCCAACTGGTACTGAGTGGAACGAACCAGCTGCGCCAGTAGGAGATTTAACTGGTGGTTATGGGGAAGGCTCGGTTATTAAGCAACGCTTTAAACTGGAAAAGGTATTAGGCGTTGGTGGTATGGGTAAAGTTTATAAGGCATTAGACTTACTTAAAGCCGAAGCAAAAGATAAAAAGCCGCATGTGGCAATTAAACTCTTAAACGAAGATTTTAAAGACCACCCCGAAGCCTTTATCTCGCTACAACGTGAATCTAGTCGACAACAAAAACTTGCACACCCCAACATCGCGACTATTTACGACTTTGATCGTGTAGGCGGACCTGGTACGCCGGTATTCATTACCATGGAATTGATGGAAGGGATGGAATTAAAAGACTTCATCAAGAAGAAGATTAAAGGGAAAGGTGGACTGCCATTCGATGAAGCTTATGAAATCATTAAGCAGTTAGGCGCTGGACTGATTTATGCGCATGATAGAAGACTCGTGCATTCAGATTTTAAACCGGGCAATGCTTTCTATTGTAATGACGGTACAGTAAAAACACTTGATTTTGGTATCGCGCGTGCTGTGAAAAACCCGGTCACAGGCGAAGCAGAAAAGACACTGTTTGATCCCGGTAAATTAGGCGCGCTGACACCTGCATATGCCAGTTATGAAATGTTGGAAGGGCAAGAACCGGATACTCGTGACGATATATATGCACTCGGTTGTACTGCTTATGAGTTGCTAACGGGTAAACACCCATTCAACAAGCTTCCAGCAAATAAGGCATCTGATAATAAGCTCGTACCGCCAATCATTAAATCATTAAATAAAAAACAAAATCGTGCGTTACGACGTTCAGTCGCCTTTAAGCGTGAAGATAGAAGTCCAGACGTCGCACATTTTGTCGATGAACTCGAGGGTAAGGCTACCTGGCATAAGAATCCGTTTGTTATCGCGGCAGCGGTATTAATCGTCATTGGTTTAATGTTAGTTACACCTGCATTGGATTACCTGCATCAACAAGAACTGGATCAGTTGGCGACGGAAATTAAACAAGGCACAGAACAACAAATATCTGTAAAACTCGACGAAATTCGTTTGCTGGAAAAAAACGATCAGGCTCAAGTGACAGACGCTGCTAAAGATGCAATACAACTCTATTTTAGTGACAAGATCGGTAGTCTGGTGGATACCAGTGGCGAAAATTATGACTTTCTAGAAGCGGCGGTTGTGCTGGATGAAATTACAGAGTTTTATCCTGGCTCGATTTTTCTACAGGAAAAAATTGACCAGGTTGCAGATAGCAAACGCCTGATTATTAGTGAACTTAACAAACAATATATCGAAGCATTAAAAGATGAATCTTTAGTGGCTAATACAAAAGAAATTCTACGTAAGATCGCAAAGATAGAACCACAACATCCTCTGCTTGATGACCCAAGACCGAGTAACGCTTATCGTACTTATGCCGATTTAAAATTTAATGAACAGCTTTATGATGAAGCGCTAGCGTTAGTTCGTGCTGGTATGGAAACAGAAGGCGGTAAGGGTGATCAACGACTAGCTGACCTTGAAACAAAAATTATTCGCGCGCAACAAGTGGCTTCGTATGAAGACGAACTTGGTGTTGTAGAAAACCAATTGGCGACACTTACTGATTTCAAGCAACAACAAGAGACCATCGTTGAATTAGCTAAATTGAAATCTGATAGTGAAGCCCTGCTTCGATTATCAGAAAAATTCTCACCTTTAATTGATACTGAACTGAATGCTATTTTGTCTGATGGTGACCGCTCTGATGCTGAAGCACTTGCCAATGAGTATGGCGATGTGATGAATGGTCTACAGCTCAATCAGCGTCTTGCTAATATCAAACTGGCACATTTAACGGGTGATGAACGTCAAGCTAGAATTACCGAACTCGCCAGTACCAGTATTGAGCGAATTAACGCTGCACTTAATGAACCCGGAATCGATAACCCAGCCTGGGAAACCAATCTATTGCGGGATATTCAGGAACTATCCAGTTTGGAAAGTGAAGATGAAACGATACTTCCTGAATTAAACAAATATCGTGAACAGATTGCCGAGCTTTATGCGATTAAAGCAAATGAAACCTTGCAAGAGCAACGTTACGATGCTGCTGATGCCTATGTTGATACAGCTGAACGATATGCACCTGGCTTAAAAGATCTTGTCGATACTAGACAATTAATTACTGAAGCAAGAGCCGAAACTGAACGATTGGCAAGAGTCGAAGCGAGTAAAGCTGATCTGAAAACTTTTACGGATGCAAACAATATTGCTGACGCACAAAATGCTTTTGATCAATTAAAAGTGGACCTGCCTGAAACTGATACATACTTACGCTTTGAAGCTGCACAAATGATGGGTGATGCTTATGCAAGACTGGCGCAAAATCAGGCTGAGTCAAAAGATTTTGTCACTGCTTTTTCAGTCGTAAATAAAGGTTTGGAAATTGACCCGAATAACGCATTATTAGGTTCACTGAAAAATGCCTATCAAGCAGAAGCAAACATTGTTGAATTAACAGAGCTGTTTAAAACTGAGTTTAGTTTTCCAGCAGATGTCAGATTGAAAATTAGTCAAATTGATACAGCCGACCCTGCTCGCTATGCTGAATTTAGTAAAGAAGCAGCCAGCATTTTATCTGAACGAATAAATACCTTACGTCCTACTGATGAAAATGGTGCTGCTGCGCTAGCAGATACTGCGGCGAGATTATTTCCTGCTAATGCAACCCTTGCAGAGTTAAAGAATGAATTGCAATTAAAGCCCTGGCCACAATTAGCTGAGGCAAATAATGCTATTGCTGCTGGCAAACTCACATTGGCAACCGAATTACAACAAGCCGCTGCAACTGAATTCGCGACACATCCAGAGTATCTGGCATTCTCACAAACACTCGAGACTAAAATTAAAGAAGCCAATGGCGTCTATGATTTTTATTTAAAGGATAAAGAAGCTGCTGCAGATGATGTAACAAAATTAAGACAGGTAAGAAACTTACTTGCCGGAGCACA
>JBCCHP010000064.1:0-6856 GCA_039028675.1 Pseudomonadota bacterium
AGAGGCAGTTTCATCCACCACATCATCGTCTTTACTACCAAAGAATTCGCCAATACGTGAAAACAAACCTTTGGATTCTTCGTCGGTATCATTCGTTTCTACCGGTGAGGGCTCAATATCAGCTGCTATAGCTTCAACACATTCTTCTTCAAAAGTCTGAGTGCTTTCTAGTATTTCCTCCTCAGGGACTTCTTCAACAGCAATGACTTCGTCTACCACTTCTTCTTCAACGGCTATTGGTGCTTCTGCTGCGAGAACCGGGGTAGTTTCAATCGGTTCGGGTTGTTCAATTGACTTTGCTTCATCTGCTACCAAGTTATCTTCAGTTGTTATTTCCGGTTGTGCAGATTCAATTTCATAAGCAACTGATTCTTCGTCGTCAATGACTAATAAGGTTGATTCATCAACAGTAAACAGGGGTTTTCTTGCAGCAGTTGTTTGTTCCACATTCGATACAGGTGCTGGCTCTTCCTTTTTTGCAATCGGCTTTTCTTCCACTTGCGGTTCTTGCTTTACGAATTGCGGTTGCGGTACCGCTTGTTTGATCTCGGGCGCAGGAGGAATAGTGGGTGGTGCCACGGTTCGTTCAAGTGCGGTTAATTCATTTTGCGCAGCGATGTATCCTTGATTTGCAGCAAGACGTAACCAGCGCTTGGCCTCATCATAATTTTTTTCGACGCCTTTACCGCCACGATAAAGTAAACCTAGATTATATTGTGCTGTGGCTTCACCTTGATTCGCTGCCAATTGATACCACCGAACCGCTTCCTTGAAATTCTTATCTACGCCTTCACCAGTATGATAAAGACTGCCCATATGTACCTGGGCTCTGGCATAACCTTGTTCTGCTGCCATCAGGAACCAGCGTCTGGCTTCATTGATGTCCTGCGGCACGCCTTCACCATAGGCATAAGAAATACCTAAACTATATTGGGAGACAATATGTCCTTGTTCGGCGGCACGACGGTACCAGATGGCTGCTTGAGATAAATCCTGGGTAATACCCTCACCAAAGGCAAAGGCGACGGCCAAATTATATTGCGCATCCCTGTTCCCTTGCACAGCGGCTTTGCGATACCAGGAAACGGCGGTGCGTAAATCCTGAGTAACGCCTTCGCCAACATAATACATATAGCCCAAATGTGCCTGAGCTGTCGCATCACCTGCCTCGGCAAGGCGGGTGTATTCCTTTACTGCAGTCGCATAATCCCCACGACTTAATGCACTATTCGCAGAATAAATATCTGCATTGGCCTGACTAATAAAAATCAAACAAAAAAAGATGATAAGCAGGCGGGTCATCGGGACTTACCCTCAATAAATTGAAACACTAAATCGAAATTTGCAGTATTCAGCAACAATTGGCAATGCTTGTTTTTAGCCAGAAAAAGATGCACAAATTGTAGTGTAAATTGAGAAAAAATAACACTATATCTGGGATTTTTGGAAAAAGTTTCATTTAGTCTATATTGATATTGCATTCTTGAAACTTTTTCATCTTGGAGCTACTCGTAAGACATGATTTGATATAGACAATGAGTTTAATAATGGCTGATACGATCACTGATAAACCACCCAAACCTGCCTGGTCGGCCTGGGTCGGAATTATTATTATCGTGCTAGGTGTTTATTTGACTGCTTCTCATGGAAATGAACTGATGAAACACGCAGTTATGGATGGAAAAGCGTCTGTTGAAATTGAGGGGTTTCAGCACGATTGTCCAGAAGATGAATTGAAAGAAGAGGGCATTTCCCTGGCAATGTGCAGGCAAGCCACGTTTAACACAGACAGCGTGCTACTCTCCCGACCTGATTGGTTCCGAACAAGTCAATTAATACTGATGTCTTTTGGCACAGTATTGGCTTTTTCTTCAATTTTTGTCGGTGTGGGTTTGGTCGAGTATCGTCTTTGGGCACCAATGGCGGCGACTGTCGTGATTGGTGGCTTATTAGCCATTGATGTCGTCAATTTTTTTACTGTCGTCTATGCCGGCCCGATCATCAGGCAACTTTATTTATGGATTATTCTCATGTGGTTTTTTATCCATGGGGTTCTATTGGCGGCAATCATGGCGGGAATACATGAAGATAAAAACACATCAGTGGGGAATGAACAGGGCTGAATCATGAAAAAAGGGTTTACGAGAAGCGCAGTCTTAATGCATTGGGTACTCGCGGTATCAATTATATTCTTATTTATTTCAAGCTGGTGGATGTTGGCCTTGCCATACAATGAATATCGAGTATTTCCATTCCAGTTACATAAGAATATTGGCATCACATTGTTCGCCTTACTTGCCTTATTACTGATAGTTCGTCTGCGTAATAAACCCGCGCCGATTAAGTCGACAGCTTATACGCCCTGGATGCATAAACTGGCTTTATTCAGTCATATTGCACTTTATGTATTGATATTTTTAGTGTGTTTAAGTGGTTACCTCTCATCTTCATTCAGCGGTTGGAGTACGACGCTGTGGTGGTTAGTAGAATTACCAAATTGGGGTTGGGAAGATGATGAGTTGAATGAACTCTTTTCAGAAATTCATCTATGGGCTTGCTGGGCCTTGTTAGGAGTAATTATCTTGCATATGGCGGGCGCGGTATATCATGCATTTCGTCGAGACGGCGTTGTTGATCGAATGATACATCTCGATTAATTGATTAGGCCAGTAAGCCACCAATAATTGCGCCGATCACAATTGGGGCAACATAAATTACATATAATAAAAATCCAGTACCACTTAGAATGGCACCGATTAAAGGTAATGCCGTTAGCATCGTTCCGGCGAAGAAAAGCGCAATTCCGACTAATATTCCTGGTAATAATGCAGCAGTGATTCCGGCCATGACCCCGCCAGCTTGTTTGCCGCCTACAATACCCGCGATGAGAGAGCCAAAGGCGGGCAACCAGAATAGTAATACTGAAATAATCAGCATCCAGAACATGCCTGCAATGATACTACCTTGTTTTTCTCCCAAGCTTACCTCGTTCTCTGCCATTGAATGAATCCTGCCTAGTCAGTGTGTACAATAAACATGAGCAAGCATAACAGTTTTTTGTCCCAGTCAAAAAAAACCGGAGACCCCAGATGACACAAAACAAAACCCACACAAAACAATTGCGTGAATTAATGGATAACCCTGGCATTGTAAAAACGCTTGGTGCACATGATGTCATGACAGCAGTAATGGTTGAGCAATGTGGTTTTGATTCAGTATTTATAGGTGGTTTCGGAACCAGTGCAAGCTTGTATGGGTTACCTGATTTAAACTTTCTCGGCATGACTGAAATGGTCGATGCGACAAGACGCATGGCGCATCGTTTATCTATTCCACTGGTCGCGGATGCTGATACTGGGCATGGTGATTTACATAATGTGATGCGTTGTGTAGAGGAATTCGAAGGAGCAGGCGCAGCCGGAATAATTTTAGAAGATCAGGTATTCCCTAAGCGATGCGGACATTTTGGCGGCAAGGAAGTAATACCTGCTGCTGAGATGGTTGCAAAATTCAAGGCAGCAGTAGATGCCAGACACGATGATGATTTTCTCTTTATTGCAAGAACGGATTCAAGAGAAACCGATGGTTTGGATGAAGCGATCGATCGCATTAATCGATACTGTGATGCTGGTGCTGATGTTGCCTTTATCGAAGCACCTCTATCTGTTTCAGAGCTGGAAGAAATATGTAAGCGTGTAGAGTATCCGAAGTTCGTCAACATGCTTGCGTTCGGAAAGACGCCTATTTTAAGTGCTGCAGAATTGGAAGAAATGGGTTTTAAAATGATGGTAGCGCCGATTGATTCAGTATTACTGACTGCGAAAGTTATGCGTGAAATGGCCGAGGCATTTAAACGGGATGGACATACCTTATCATTGGAAGACAAGATGGTGAATTTCGATGAAATAAAAGACATCCTCGGCTTACAGGATTATCTCGGCCTGAAAGATAACTATTCATAATCATGCAGCAGAATCATTTCCTGATTTTAGTGGTTTATGCCGTGTTGTTGCTGATTGGCATACCCTGGTATTGGCCAAAGTCTTCCACGTTGGTGATCTTGGGTATTCCCGCCTGGGTGTTGGTTTCCATTTTGGTTTCTTTGATCGTTTCAATATTCACAGCCTATTTATTGTTGACCAAAAGCTGGTCAACAGATGATCCATTTGATGAATAGTCTGGAAGCATTTGGTTTTGAGGCCTGGCTGTTTATTAGTGTTTACCTTGGCTCATTAATCTTCATAGGATTATTTGCCTATAAGGCCAGAAAAGAAAATACACTGAGTGATTTTTATCTTGCCGGTAGCAGTTTTGGTTTGGTCGTTATTTTTCTAACGTTGTATGCCACGCAGTATAGTGGCAATACTATGTTTGGTTATTCGGGTAAAACCTATCGTGTTGGTTATGCCTGGATAATGAGCCTGCACTTTATGACCGCGATTGTTGCCTGTTATATGATTTATGCACCAAAATTATATGCCCTGGCAAGGCGTTATCATTACGTCACACCTACCGATTATCTTCAACATCGTTTTAATTCAAATGCACTGAATATCATTGCCACATTGATTATGATCTTTGTCTTGGCAAATTATTTATTGGCGCAGTTGATGGCAATGGGTCGCGCTATGCAAGGTCTAACTGATATTGACCCGGCTATAGCGTATCAACAAGGCGTAATTTTATTAACATTGATCATGGTGGTTTATGGCACTCTGGGTGGTATACGTGCTGTAGCGTGGACTGATGTAATTCAGGGCGGAGTATTAATGCTGGGGTTCATCGTTTTGATCTTCGTTCTCTATCAACAATTTGGTCCGATATCATTGGCAACAAGCAGGATGATGGCATCTTCCGATCCTGCTATCTCGATGAAGGCCGCCGTGCCAGATAGTGATCGTCTAAGAGAATGGTTGAGTTATATTTTAATCGTTGGCTTAGGTTCTACATTATATCCACAAGCCGTGCAGCGCTTATATGCTGCCAAATCAGAAGCAGTGTTGCGGAAAGGTTTAGCGCTAATGGCTTTTGCCCCGCTGTTAATGACATTAGTCGCATTAACTGTTGGCATTTATGCTATTGCCTATATTCCTGGATTAGAGGGCGCGAATTCTGATCAGGCATTAGGAAGAATTCTGGCATTGGTGCAGCAAGGTTCCAATCTTGGTTATTGGTTAGTTGTTCTACTATATGCTGCAGTATTAGCAGCCATGATGTCGACTGCAGATTCCGCCTTGCTTTCAATTTCGTCTATGCTAAGTAAAGATATTTATGGTCGATATGTCGATCCAAATGCCTCGCAAGCAAGGCTGACGCTGGTGGGTAAATGTGTTTCCTGGGGCCTAATAATATTTTTGGTTTGGCTAGCCATCTATTTAAGCGACAAGGCATCATTATTAAAATTACTTGATAGAAAGTTTGATTTGTTAATTCAACTAGTACCGGGTTTTATGTTGAGTATTCACTGGAAGAAAATGAAGGCGATACCGACGTTTATGGGTTTATTTATTGGTGTGACTATCTCACTTTGGTTGGCCTATGGTGAGGTGTCATTTGTTACAAATGGAAAGATACATGGATTTCATCCGGGATTGATTGGGTTAGTAGCGAATATATCGATAGCTGTGCTTGGTTCGCTATATATTCAGAAAAATCAATCAAGCTAACGCTTGGTCACAAGACTAATGCAGATAATGCGTAATTTTTTCTTTTAGCTCTCCCATATCGATTTCGCCTTTAACAAGATATTCTTTCACAAAATTATAGGAGAATGATTTTTCAATTTCCTCATCAAGAGAAGATGATGTAAACATCATAAACATAATGTTTTGATAGCGGTCATCTTTCTTCTGCAACGCATCAAATGCATTAAGAAAATCAAAACCATTCACAATAGGCATATTAATATCCAGAAATATGAAAATAGGTGGAAATCGTTTTGCGTATTTGTATTTGTTTTGTTCATAGGACAGAAGAAAGTCCATGGCATCCTGACCATTCTCTGCCTCAAAAATCAGTGAAAAGAACTCCATGTTATCAAGGTCTCGACGGAGTAAATATCGATCATTGTAATTATCATCAATGATATATGCGGTATAGTTATTCATCTAAATCCTTTTCATTGTCTTGCTTTGGGATAGTAATCGTAAATATAGTACCAAAATTTGATGATTCATACTTAATTTCGCCGGATAAACTATCAATATTCCTTTTTACAATGGTCATGCCGATACCACTACCATCGCTGTTTTGATCATAGCGTGTAAACAATTTATAGATATTTTCCCCGGTACCTTCAGGAATGCCTATGCCATTGTCTTTGACAGTAAATGAGTATTTATCACGTGATTCATTAAAATTAATGTTTATATACTTATTATTAGCGTTAGCGTATTTCACTCCATTGGTGATTAAATTCTCTAAAATTTGCTCGATTCTCAGTTCCTCAGAAAACATTTTTTGAGAATCTTTACAAACAATATTAATCTCAACCTGATTATCCTGTATCAATGCCTCGTGTTTGGACGTAATTCTATTGATAAGTTCAATAACGTTAAACGATGTATTTTTATAGTCTTTTTGATTCGACTTGGCGAGATCAAGAATATCCGTTATTAAATTAGTCAGGTGTATTGATTGTTGTTTTACTCTTGCGATATTTGTTATTGCTTCGTCACTATTACCCGCTTTAATATCTTGCTCAATATAATTCGCTAAACGTTTTATTGTCGTGAGAGGACCTTTTAAGTCATGCGAGGTTCGATATGCAAATGAAGTGAGCTCTTCATTCTTAGCTTCCAGCTCGTTAAACATTTTCTCTCGTTCAGTTACATCCCTTGCAATACCTAAAATATAC
>JBCCHP010000065.1:0-6812 GCA_039028675.1 Pseudomonadota bacterium
AAAGTGATGAAGTAAAAGCGCGTTTTGATGAGATCAAACAACGTGAAGTCATTCTTGAAATCAAGGAACTTCAAAAAATATTTTCGACACCAAAGGGAGATGTTACTGCATTAAAAAATATAAATTTTAAAGTGCATCGTCGCGAGTTTGTATGTGTGATTGGTGCATCAGGCTGTGGTAAATCTACATTAATCAGAATTCTAGCCGGACTGGAAAGTGCAAGTACAGGCCAGGTATTACTTGATAATAATTCAGTGACTGGTCCAGGACCGGATCGCGGGATGGTATTTCAGGGTTACACTTTATTTCCTTGGTTAACGGTAAAGAAAAACGTCATGTTTGGATTGCGTAGTCAGGGTATGACTTATGCTGCAGCAGAAAGTGAAGCAATGCAATGGATCGATTTAGTCGGGTTATCAAAATTTGCTGATTCCTATCCCGACCAACTGTCTGGCGGTATGAAACAACGCGTTGCTATCGCGCGCGCATTAGCTAATAAACCACGTATTTTATTAATGGACGAACCTTATGGTGCATTGGATGCGCAGACGCGCAGTAAGATGCAGTCCTACTTATTAGAGATTTGGCATAACATTGATATAACGGTTTTGTTTATCACACATGATCTTGACGAAGCGATCTATCTTGCGGATCGTATATTGGTTTTAAAATCACATCCGGGCGAAGTTGAAGAAGTTATCGAGGTACCTGTTCCGCGGCCACGTGATCCTGAACAATTTATTTCTCCAGAATTTCTTGCCACACGTAAACGGATTGATGAGTTAATTCATCCGCCATCTGCGGAAGATGAGGATGATAAATTAAATATGATTCGTTTAGCACGAGTAGGTGATGAAGTAGAACCATAAAGCAATATGAAATCTGACGAAGAAATTCTTGGTATACAGGAATATTTAAAACAAAAAGGCGTTTTATATTGCATGGGTGCTTATGTTGATATCCATGGCATTCCTAAAGGGAAGGTTGTGCCGATTGATCATTTATTACATATGGCACATGGATCAGAATTGTATACGGGTTATGCACTGGATGGGCTAGGCCAGTTACCAAATGATGATGAGATAGCCTCCGTACCTGATCTAGACCACATTATTCAATTGCCCTGGGAACCGAAGATAGCATGGATGCCTGCTGATAATACTTTCAAGGGCGAACCGTATCCTTTAAGTACACGTGTTGCATTAAAAAAACAATTAGCTCTCGCCGCAGACATGGGTTTTGGTTTTAATCTCGGCGTTGAATGTGAAGTTTTTGTACTACGCAAAAACGATGATGGTTCATTATCAGTGCCAAATCCGGATGATAAGCTGGTGAAACCCTGTTATGACCTGAGAGGGTTTATGGGGCAATTCGATTGGTTAGATAAGGTGGCGCAAACAATCAATGATCTTGGTTGGGATTTATATTCATTCGACCATGAAGATGCGAATGGACAGTATGAGTTTGATTTTACCTATACCGATGCCTTGACGATGTGTGACCGTGTAATTTTCTTTCGTGAATTGGCCAAACAATATGCAACTGAAGAAGAGTTAATTGCGACGTTCATGCCAAAGCCTTTTAAAGATAAAACTGGCAATGGTGCACACTTTAATATGTCTCTATACGATATCGATAACAATCAGAACATGTTTGCCTGTGAGCCTGCAGATGATCCACGTGGACTAGGTTTGACTGAAACTGGTTACCATTTTATTGGTGGAATTTTAAAGCATGGTCGGGCACTTTGTGCTGCGTTTGCACCAACAGTGAATAGTTATAAACGTTTGGTTAGACAAGGTGCGATGAGTTACTTTAGTTGGGCACCCGTTTTTAACTCTTACGGTTCGAATAATCGTACCAATTCTGTTCGAGTACCGATGGGCGGTGGCAGATGTGAGTCCAGGAATGCAGATGGAGCGTTAAATCCTTATCTAGCTGCAGCTTTGGCTTTAGCTGCAGGCCTGGAAGGCGTAAAGGAAAAGATTAATCCTGGCGATCCGCAGGAAGATAATCTATATGAATTAAATGACGCCGAACGCCTTTCCCGAGGGATTGAATTTTTACCACAAACACTAGCTGAGGCAGTACAGGCATTTGCTGATGACCCATTAATCGAAAACGTATTGGGTAAGGAATTAAAAGAAGAATTTATTCGATATAAAACAGAAGAATGGGAGACATATAATCAGCAAATTACGCCTTGGGAAATAGAAACTTACTCACATCTGTTTTAAAGCGAAGAAAAATGCTGCTAGAATTATTTTAATAGATAACTAGGGTTCCGATGTATTCACATGTCTGGTCCGAGAGTTATCGACCTTCTCGAAGGTTACACGGCGGGATAAAAGCCCGGGAGATTATTGATACGTGTAAAACTACTGGAGAGAAGATGATGTCAAAACAAATCCTATCTGACTTTATTTCAAATTCAAATTTCCTAATTACTTTTTGCAGGAGTCATTGATGATGGCTGATATATTTCCTGATGAAGAAATGATGTACGAGGATGAAATTAGCGGCGGTTCACATTGGTCAATGTTAATGCATAGAGGTACAACTTTGCGGTTAATCGATAAGCAGGGTGGACTGAATGTCGGCATGTTGTTTTACAATCCATTGGACAAGCTAGAGCGATTCAACGCCCCTGATACATTAAAGTGTCAACATACGTTTAAATTAACAAAAGGCCACTGTTTATATTCCGATATGGGCAGAATATTTTGTTCTATCATCGAAGATTCTGTCGGTTGGCATGACACGGTAGGCGGCAACCTGACCGAGATGAATTTGGAAAAACGTTGGGGAAAGAAAAGCTATCAGCAAAATCGAAATGACTGGACACTAAGTGGCGAGCATAGCTTTTTGGTTGAGTTAGCAAAACACGGCCTGGGTCGACGAGATATGGCCGCAAATTTGAATTGGTTTAGCCGCGTGTATACCGATGATGATGGAAATTTAAACTTTGACTCTGCTAATAGTAAAGCCGGTGACTATGTCGATCTGCGTTTTGAAATGGATAGCCTGGTCGTCTTTCACACCTGCCCACATCCAATGAATAATTCAAGCGAGTATCCCAAGACGCCTCTGGTTTATCAGATTCGCAAGGCTACAGCGGTAACCGAGGATGATTTTTGTATGAACTCTCGCCCGGAAAACCTACGAGGTTTTCAAAATACTTCCATCTATCATCTTCATGGAGGTAAGTGAGATGATTAAAGCAAGTTCACTCACGATTGAAGATTCTACATATCGAACTGTCGTTGAGGCGGGAGACTACTGGATAGATGTAATAAAAGAAGGTCAAACATTTCGCATTCTGGATCTTGAAGGTAATCAAGCTGCTGATACATTATTTTTTAATGCTAACGATCCTGCCGATCGTTATTCCGCCATGGATACAATTCGTGAACAAGGTAATGTGTATCTAACTGCTGAAACTAAGTTGCTCTCTAATCATGGCAATGAATTACTTGAGATTGTTGCGGACACTTGTGGCCGACACGACACGTTGGGTGGTGCTTGTGCAGCGGAATCAAATACCGTTCGATATGCATTGGAAAAAAAATGCATGCATGCTTGTCGAGATAGTTGGATGTTAGCGGTGGCAGAACATCCTGAATTTAACATTACTAAACGAGATATCACGCACAATATCAATTTCTTTATGAACGTGCCGATTACAGCAGAAGGCGGCTTGACCTTTGCCGATGGAATTTCGGATGCAGGTAAATATGTAGAGTTGACTGCAAAGATGGACGTCATTGCTCTCATATCAAACTGCCCGCAGTTAAATAATCCCTGTAATGCTTATAACCCAACACCGATTGAAGTAATGATTTGGGATAGTTAATGAATTATGTCTTCTATTGAAGTATTAAAACCGGGTATACAGACTACAGTACAAGACTATCCAGGTAGACGTGGTTATTGGCATGTCGGTGTGCCGCCGTCAGGACCAATGGATAATCTTGCTTTCCGTTTGGGCAACCAAATTCTGGGTAATGATATTTCAGAATCAGCACTGGAGATAACTGTCGCAGGTCCTGAATTAAAGTTTAATGTTGATACGATTATTTGTTTGGTTGGCGCACCCGTCAGAATGAAATTGAATGATGTATCAATGCCGCAATGGTGCGCAATTCGTGTTAAGGCAAATAGTATATTAAAAATTGAATCTGTTGTTGTTGGTATGCGCGCCTATCTCTGTTTTAAAAATGGTCTACATATAGAAAATTATCTCAATAGTCAGTCGACATTTACCCTTGGCCAGTTTGGTGGTCATCAAGGCAGGGCGTTGATAAAAGGTGATCAATTAGTATTAAACGAATGTGAAGAAAGGGTGCCATGCCAATATATCGACTATGATCTGGTGCCGGTTTACAAAAACGAATGGAGTATACACGTTTTATACGGTCCGCAAGGTGCCCCGGATTTTTTTACTCAATCAGATATAGAGATGTTCTTTTCAGCTGAATGGAAAGTTCATTACAACTCAAGTCGAACCGGCGTGCGTTTAATCGGACCAAAGCCTGAATGGGCAAGAAAAGATGGTGGCGAGGCGGGCTTACATCCATCCAATTTGCATGATAATCCTTATGCTGTGGGCACAATCGATTTTACTGGTGATATGCCCGTCATCCTTGGACCGGACGGACCAAGCCTGGGTGGTTTTGTTTGTCCTTCGACGATTATCAAAGCTGACTTGTGGAAGATAGGCCAACTTAAACCGGGTGATACCATTCAGTTTATTCCTGTCAGTATTGAACAAGCAAAAACACTGGAACAACAACAAATGCAGGAAATTGATTCATTATCTAAATGCAGGCCATTGGAAATATTTCCTGTAAAACCGGAAAGTGCTATCTATCGAAAGTTGCAAACCAATCATGAAGACACTGAGGTTATTTATCGTTTATCAGGTGAAGACAATATTTTAGTGGAATACGGTGATATGACGCTGGATATTTCATTAAGACTTAAAGCTCATCTGCTAATGCAATGGGTAGGAGATAATATTCATTCAGGCATCATTGATTTAACGCCGGGCATACGTTCCTTGCAAATACATTACGACAATACAGTAATCACAACTAATGAACTCATCGATGCCTTGATAGCAGCAGAAAGTGATTTAGTAGTAAATGACAATCTAAAGATACCTTCTCGCATAGTGCATTTACCTCTATGTTGGAATGACCCGTCAACACAAAAGGCAATCGATATCTATATGCAATCTGTGCGAGAAGATGCGCCATGGTGTCCAAGCAATATTGATTTTATTCAACGGATAAATGGGCTGGATAGCATAGATCAGGTTAGAGAAATTGTTTTTAATGCTGCATATCTGGTTATGGGGCTTGGTGATGTGTATCTGGGTGCCCCGGTAGCTACACCACTGGATCCCAGACATCGTTTAGTGACAACAAAATATAATCCTGCTCGAACCTGGACACCTGAGAATGCCGTGGGTATTGGTGGTGCTTATCTATGTGTTTACGGTATGGAAGGTCCAGGCGGCTACCAGTTTGTGGGTCGCACATTACAAATGTGGAACAGAGGCAAAAATTCAATTGATTTTGAAGAAGACAAGCCGTGGCTACTACGATTTTTTGATCAAATTCGTTTCTTTCCGGTAACAGAAAAAGAGTTGGTTCAGATACGGAATGATTTTCCCAGTGGTGATTATCATTTGAATATAGAACAGAATGAATTCGATTATGGAGAATACCAACGTTTTCTTGATGACAATAAAAAAGATATTGAACGATTTAGCGTTCGACAAAAAACTGCCTTTGAGCAAGAACGACAACGCTGGGTTGAAACGGGCGAATTAAATCATTCGTAATTGTAATGAGTCAGATAAAGTATTCATTGAATATAAATGACATACATGAACGTTATCGGAATGGTTCGTTAACGCCAACTGCGCTATGCCTGGAAATTAAAGCGCGTATAGAAAGTGATCATGATTACAACGCGTGGATATATGTATTATCTGATGATGAACTCAATCGGTATATAGATGCATTAACGGATAAACATATAGATGAACTTCCTTTATACGGTATTCCATTCGCAATAAAAGACAATATTGATCTCGCTGGAATACCAACGACCGCAGCATGTCCGGATTACACTTATGTGCCAGAGGCATCAGCATACGCTGTGCAGTGCTTAATTGATGCAGGTGCGATACCGATTGGCAAGACGAATCTGGACCAATTTGCTACTGGTCTGGTTGGCACACGTTCACCATACGGTGCGGTAAAGAATGCTTTTAATAAGGAATATATTTCGGGTGGCTCCAGTTCCGGTTCTGCTGTGTCAGTTGCGTTGGGTCATGCAGCTTTCGCGCTAGGGACAGATACTGCTGGCTCTGGCAGGATTCCTGCAGCATTTAATAATCTGGTTGGATTAAAACCTACCAGAGGCAGAATCAGCACAGCTGGTGTTGTGCCTGCATGTAAAAGTCTGGATTGTGTCAGTATATTTGGCCATGATAGTTATGATGTCAGCAAGGTTTATGATGTATTAGATAATAAGAATGATGCTGACGATTTTACAAGAGTACATAGAACTCCTGATAAGATCATTCATCCTGTATCAACAATAGGCATACCTGACTCTAGTTATCTTAATTTTTTTGGTAATCAAGCGTATGAGAATTGCTTTAATAAATTGATTGCAAGAATTGAGAACGGTGGTGTCACTGTTAAAAGAATTGATTTTTCACCATTTGTTGCTGCAGCCGAGATGTTATATCAAGGCCCATGGGTCGTTGAAAGATACATCGCAATTCAGCAACTGCT
>JBCCHP010000066.1:0-6697 GCA_039028675.1 Pseudomonadota bacterium
GGTGCATTAGACTTGTTTTAAGCAATCTGGGGAATGCATAACAATGCAATTTTATAGGAACTATACGCTAGCGTTTTTATTATTATCTTCTAGTGTCCAGTCGGCTGAATTACTTGAGCCAGAAGGCATAAAATCTGCCGAAGGTCGCATTTTTCCTGAATTCACCCTCGAAGAATTTTATAACGATAATCTCATTAATGCTGCTAGTAATGAAATCGATACATTTGGCACATTTGTTCAGCCTAAGATAGGTTTCGAATTTGAAGGTTCAACGGGATTTCTTTTCGGCGAATATGAAATTTCAGCAGCGGCGCATGAAGCGAGTAGCCAAGACGATTATGTTGATCAAAGTGCTCAATTAGGTTTCCAATACTCCCCAACCAGTCGTATCTCATTGGGACTCAGTGGTGAGTATCTAGATACGCATGATGCTAGAGGTACGGGTGCTGCGGAAGGTACTGGCGCGGTACAAACTAACCCCGATGAGTGGCGTCATTTAAAATTTGACGGTAATTTTTCTTATGGCGCTGAATCAGCAAAGGGTCGTTTTGAGCTTGATGCAGGCTTTATTAATAAAGACTATGAAAACAATCGAAGTACGACGGCTGTTCGTGATCGTGAAGATACCTATGGTAGCGGTCGATTTTACTATCGCTTAATGCCTAAAACGTCTTTGCTATTAGAAGGTCGAGCAATTAATTTTAATTATGATACAGACTCAGTTGGTAGTGCGAGTTTGGATAGTACCACCAGCCGGGTATTGTTCGGTGTAACGTGGGAAGGGACATATAAAACGACTGGTACAGCGCAGATTGGTTATATTCGTAAAGATTTTGATGCTGATGCAAGAAGTACTGGTGAAGACATCTCCTGGGAGTTTGGAGTCGAATGGCAACCAAGAACTTATTCTACTGTTACTTTAAATACTTCGAGAGATTTTAACGAAACTAATGGTACAGGTAATTTTATCATTACCGACTCTATTGACCTTGGTTGGTCACATAATTGGACCGATAGGATTAGGACAACACTGAGCTTTCGATATGCTGAAGATAGCTTTGATCAGGATACAACAGGCCGAGAAGATGAAAAACTAGCTTTTGGTGCCAATATAATTTACGAGTTGCGAAATTGGGTTGAAATTGGAGCTGGTTATGATTATGACGAGCGCGAGTCTAATGATAATACCTTTGATTACGAAAAAAATATTGCCAATATATTTGCGACAATCGCCTTCTAGAAATTTCAAATCCCATAGTTCTATTGTGTACTAAAGGCTTTTGTCCAACTAAAAGCTGATAAATAGTATGTTAGACTCAGTGAGATCATTTAGTCGGTAACTATGTATGTATTGCAACGCTTTCTCCCTTCGATATTTGCGGATTTTTTCTCTCTTTATCTTGCTAATAGTGGTTATTCCCTATGGCTTCGCGGGAACCAGTAAGACAAAAACAGGGTTGTCTGATTATGCCCTGGGTACTGGCGATACGGTACGTATCCAGGTCTATGATGAAGAAGATCTCTATCTGGAATCGAGAGTTAGCGATCGGGGTACCATCTCCTATCCTTTTTTGGGCGAATTAAAGGTTACTGGTTTAACGCCGAATCAATTAGAGGGGGTCATTACTTCTCAGCTAAAAGGGGACTATTTGATTAATCCAAAAGTGTCGGTTGATATCCTTGAATACCGGCAGTTCTATGTGAATGGCGAGGTTGAAGACCCCGGTGGTTTCCCCTTTCAGCCTGGTATAACGGTACGCAAGGCCATCTCTATCGCCGGCGGATTCAAGGAACGCGCTTCGAAGGAAAAGATCAATATAATTCATGACGATGACCCAGAGGGTGAATCGACCCCGGTTAAGTTGGATGAATATATTCGTCCGGGAGATATTATTACAGTAGAAGAAAGCTTCTTTTAAGATAAATATGAATAAACCGAATACGACTGTTTTACCAATAGCACAATATGCATCGGAATCAAATCATGATGAAATCGATTTGGGTGAATATCTGCGTATTTTGTCTTTTTATAAGTGGTCCATTCTCGGTTTCGCAACAGTTGTCACATTATTAGCAGTCTTAGTGGTATTTAGTCTTGAACCCATTTATGAATCTACGACGACAGTATTAATTGAATCTGAAGAAGAAAACGTTGTATCGATTGAAGAAGTGTATGGGATCCCAGGTGCAAATGATGAATATTTTGAAACCCAGAATCGTATTTTACAGTCGCGTAATTTGTCAGAAAAAGTAATCGATCGATTAAATATTACTAAGCACACTGAATATGATCCTGATATGCAAGAGCCAGGTCTTACTAAAACGATATTATCCTGGCTACCACTAGAAAGTCTGCTGCAAGAGAAGCCGAAAACAGAACATGCCATTAGAAATAGTATTGTTCAGAAGTTTATTGAGAACTTATCAGTTTCGCCGATTCGCAATAGTCAGTTGATTAATATTACATTTAAATCAAGCGATCCGGAATTGACGGCAGCAGTAAGTAATGCACTAGCAGATGTTTATATCAAGAGTGATCTGGAAGGCCGGTTGGCTATTACGGATAAAGCCACAGGTTCATTAACCGATCAGTTGGAAGAACTAAAACAAAATCTTGAACAATCTGAAAAGGCATTACAGGCATTTCGAGATAAAGAGAAACTCATCGATGTACAGGGAGTTGATAGTTTGGCAGCAAAGGAACTGGATGAATTAACAGAAGAGCTGGTCGGAGCACGTCGAAACCGCTCGGCAGCAGAGACTGCCTATCTACAGGTTACAGCATTAAAAGGTCAACCAGTATCGGCATATGAAACGATTCCTGCAGTATTAAAGGATGTAGGTTTGCAGGACGTGAAACGAACAAGATCGGAAGCCGAACGCAAAGTAGCCGAATTAAAGAAGCGCTATGGACCGAAACACCCCAAGATGATTGCGGCAAATGATGAACTTAATACAGCATTGAATAGTGTAGAGAGACAAATACTGAATGTCATTGAATCAGTGAAAAAAGAATACGAGGTCGCTAAGGCTAAAGAGAATCATTTAAGTGGTGCAATGAGTCGTACCAAAAAGGATATGACCGACATCAATCGTAAAACGAGTCAATTGATTGCGCTCGAACGAGATGTTGAAGCTAACAGAGATATTTATGAGACCTTTTTAAGTCGTTATAAAGAAACTAGTGCTGTTAGTGATATTCAACCCGTGAATGCAAGAGTTGTTGATCCTGCGGTTGTACCAACTGAACCAACAAGACCAAAGAAAACGTTAATTATTCTTATTGCTTTTATATTAAGTTCATTAATTGCAACAATTTTAGCATTTTTGATTGAGGCGTTGGATAACACAATGGAAAATGCGCAAGATGTTGAAAATAAGTTACATCTTTCAGTATTGGGAATTTTACCCAAACTAAAAATCTGGCTAAACAAAGATATAAAAGTCTTACGTTATTATACCGATAATAATCAAACTCCATTTGCAGAAAATATTCGAACGATTCGATCTGGCTTATTGTTATCAAGTATAGATGAGAATCAAAAAGTCATACTTGTTACATCTTCAATCCCTGGTGAGGGCAAGAGTATGGTGTCAGTCAATCTAGCCATGTCGCTTGGACAGATGGGGCACTCTGTATTATTAATTGATTGTGACTTACGTCGTCCATCTGTGAGACAAGTATTTGATCTGGATTCTAATAGTATTGGTTTAAGTCATTTCATGCTGGAATCACATACGTTAGAGCAAGCGACTCATTCATTTAAAAAAGAACATATCAATGTGATGCCAGCAGGTGAGGTTCCACCTAATCCATTAGAATTGTTATCTGCAGACCGTTTTAATCAAGGAATAGATAGTCTGAAAAAGAAATATGATCATATTGTCATTGATTCAGCACCATCGGTTGCGGTTAGTGATGCGGTAGTTTTGAGTCAATTGGTTAATCAGGTTATCTATGTTGTCAAAGCAGATGCCACTCCTTATCAACTTGCTGAAGAAGGGATTAAACGATTACAAAAAGTGAATGCACCAATGGTTGGTGTGGTATTAAATCAGGTAGGACCCCCCAAGAAGTCTAACCATTATAGTCATTACTATGGCTATTATGGTTATGGCCAATCCTGAGCTGCTTGACGTGATTGACTTACACTGTCACCTATTACCTGGAATAGATGACGGAGCAAGAACGTTGGATGATGCATTGGCAATGGTAAACTATGCAATTAATGCAGGCATTACCAAATTTGTAGCCACGCCACACATCACACCAGGTCGTTACGATAACTCGGTCGAAACTATCAAACCTGCATTTAATCTTTTAAAACAAGCTGTAAATAGTAATGAACTTGCCATTGAAATGGCTTTTGCAGCCGAGATCCGATTTGATTCTGTCATTATTGATATGGTGAATAATGATTGTTTACCTTATCTTGGTGAATATGAGGGAGAACAGCTTATTTTACTGGAATTTCCTCATTCACATATTCCCGCTGGTTATGATCAATTAATTAAGTGGCTTGCAAAAAAAGGTATACGAGTATTAATCGCGCATCCAGAAAGAAACCGTAGTGTTTTAGGTAACATTGAGATGCTAAAACCATTAGTTGAGTTAGGTTGTCTATTTCAAATAACTGGCGGTTCATTAACAGGAGTCTTTAAAGACGCGGCTAGAGAGTGTGCGATAGAATTACTTAAGCGCGATTGGGTCACTATAATTGCAAGTGATGCACATAATGTACGTGCTCGTTGCCCTGAACTGGAACCTGCCAGACAAGTTGCCGAAGAAATTATTGGTGAAGAGCTAGCTAACCAGATGGTATTTGATCGACCAGACGCAATATCAAGAGTCCATTTTAATTAAAAAATGATCAGCAGAAGCATTTCTAAAGCCATTATTTTTTTAATAATTCCGATTTCATTATCTTTGATTTATGTTGCTTTTACATGGGGACTTGCCGATGTTTATTACCGACCCTCTCTAAATGATATTAGAAGCTGGATTATTGAAGATAAAGATATCAATGATGATTCCTGGGATAGACTATATTCGAATTTGATGAAGGCACAGCAATTAGATCCATCCAATCCAGATATTCGAGAAAATTTGGCCATCGCCCTGGAAGGTAGGTATGCAAAGTTTGCAGCTGGAGAAATTGAAGCTGAAACAAATAGGAACAAAGCATTAGCACATTATCGAACTTCAGTATCGTTAAGGCCATCATGGCCATATGCTTGGAACAGTCTTATGGCTGTCAAGTTTCGGCTCGGGCAAATAGACAAGGAATTTTTTAATGTATTTCATCAAGCAGAAAGACTAGGTAGATGGGAACCGGATATACAGCGTATGCTTGTCAATATTGGACTAATGAACTGGCTCCAGTTTCCTGCTTCGGAACGCGCTTATTTATTGGAAATTGTCAAACGTTCTTTGCAGAAGCAACCTAATGAGATACTGGATATTGCTAAGAACTATGGACTATTAGATGTCATTTGTTTATTGAACAAGGAAATAGAAAATGTAGCTAAAACTTGTTCCACTAAAAAACAATAAATTAACCCTGAAAAAAGTCCCAATATATTTAAAATTGATTTTCAGTAAACTTTCTCTGAATTAAAATACTTAGCTAACTACTAATTAAGTTTTGAAATTCAAGTTTACTATTTTTTTTATTTAACTCTTCATAAACAGCATACTGATTTCTGCCGCGGTTTTTTGACATATACATGGCTGCGTCAGCATGATCGATTAATTCATCAACGGTATTAATTGAATCAGTAATGCATGCGATCCCAACGCTTGCACCGATACATAAAATCTTATCTTCGACATTAAATGGTTTGCCAAGAGTTTCGATTAATTTTTCTGCGACGACAGTAGCGCCATAAGTCGAATCGATCTCATCAAGTATAATCGCAAATTCATCACCACCGAGTCGCGCGACTACATCCACGTTTCTAATCGTTGCCTGGATTCGCTTCGCGACTTCGACCAATAACAGATCACCTGTTTTATGTCCGTATTGATCGTTAACAGGTTTAAAGTAATCCAGATCAAGATAAATTAATCCCATTTTTGTATGGTTGCGTCGCACGCGTTTCAAAGTCTGCTCAAGCTGCATTAAAAATGTACTGCGGTTTGCAATACCGGTTAATGAATCAAACTTTGCCAGTTTATTGATTTGCGCATGTAGTTTTCTGCGTTCAATAGCAAACGAGAGTGTCCTGACAATTTGCCAGGCGGGCACGGTACCTTTAACCAAATAATCATCCGCACCGGCATTGATTGCCGACTGCGCGGTATTCAGATTTTCGTTACCACTGTAAACCACAATAGGTAGGTCGGGGATGTATGCGCGAATCTTCTCTACGGCATCTAGCCCGTTTGTGTCCGGTAGTCTTAAATCGAGCAGTATCAGATCCGGCATTTCCTTTTCCAGATAATCGACACACTCTCTTGCCGTGCGCACATTTTTTAAATTGAGTTCTATCTCTGTCTGTTTTAATACATTATCTAACAGGCAAAAATCTGCTTCATTGTCTTCAACAATCAAAATATCCAGTGATTTATCAAATTGCATAACTGTATTTCTTACCAATAATCTTTACTTTTTATTGTTTTCAATCATTACCTTCTTTGCTCATGTTAAATATCGACAGTGAACAGTGAAACTTTAATCAAAAGAAGCAAAAGTTA
>JBCCHP010000067.1:0-6678 GCA_039028675.1 Pseudomonadota bacterium
AAAACGATTGAGGCAGCAGAAAATGTATTTAAGCAGATTAAGAGTTAATCGAGAATACAATATGCGACAATTTTTTTGCCAAACTTTTATATGCATGACTCTCGGCTCTATTTTAATTTTGACTGGATGTGCGCCAGAAATAGGTAGCGAAGCCTGGTGCAATGGAATGAAAGAAAAAGCAAAGGGAGACTGGACAGCAATTGAACTGGCTGACTATACCAAGCACTGTATATTTTAGTAAAACTGCACTGACCCATTAACAGTAACCGTTAATAAAGATGTTCCGGCTTCTACTGCGGGCGCAGATTTAGCTATACTATCCATTGTCATCATTCTTTCCGCGTATACAGGACGCGGCATGCCTTGATTACCAGTATTAATATTCAAATCGATAATTCTTATATTTTTGTCTTCCATATGTTTCTTAACCAGCTCAACACGCTGCTCAAAAGCCAGCATAGCCTCGTCAATTAATAAATTTTCATATTTTTTTCTCGATTCTACCGAAGGCATAAAACGCATTGATTTGATTTGCAAACGCACCTGTAATTCACCTGCTAATTCTGTGATTGCTGCAACAGATGTCCCCTTTATTTCTAACTGCTGACTAGCACGCCATGCAATGATGGTTTGCTTTTTATAGACTGGATAAGTGTTATAGGAAAGTGTTCTTAAATTAACATCTTCTCCTTTATGTTTTTTTGCTAGTGCCCATTCCATTGTCTTATTGATTTCATTTGCTATCGAGGCGGCATCATTCCCTTCTTTTTCTACTGCTAAAATGACTTGAATCTCATCATTTGGTATTTCCATATTAGCCTGTGCCTGAAGGTTAACGCGATTAAATAGTGTCTCACTTTCGTGTGCAGTTGCTATATTAGATATAGATACACATAGTATAAAGATTGAAATAGAACGAATCATAGCTAGTCTAGTTTATCCTCACTAATCACAATACCATCGGCATCAGCATAAATATAATTTCCAGGTGCAATAGTCACATCAGCAAAACTAACAGGTATATCACGTTGACCCTCTCCTCTTTTAACACTCTTTTTAGGATTCGTGTTTAATGCCTTTACCCCAATTTTCATATTTGCTATTACAGAAGAATCACGTATACAGCCGTAAACAATTATACCCACCCAGCCATTTTGCATACCAATATCAGCTAACATATCACCGAGTAGTGCACAATTTAACGAACCGCCACCATCAACGACTAACATCCTGCCATTGCCCTTCTCTTCTAATGCTGCTCTGACCAATGAATTATCTGCGAAAACTTTAACGGTACTGGCTGGACCAGAAAATTCAATATTGCCACCATAATCATTAAACATTGGTTTCGCGATTTGTAATTGATCTTCGTATTTGTCATATAAATCAGCGGTAGCAATACTCATAAATCATCTCCTTAAATATGCTATACAGGTTAATAATAAAACTCGGCACGTCTGTCATCAAATAGATGATCATGTTTGGTAATACTCTTATTGTCAGCTTCTGTGGGATCAATATGACATATATATATCGCTTCTCTTTGTGCAGATGAACGATGCAGTAAGTCACCACCGGGGGCTACTATTTGGCTTCGACCGGTAAATTTTAGTGTCCCGTGTGGTCTTTTATCTTGACCATATCGATTACCGGTAATAATAAATACTCTGTTTTCAGTGGCTCTGGCAATCATTGTTTGCTGACAATAGTTCAACACCAGATTTGCTGGCTGACAAATGATTTGGGCACCTTGTAATGCAAGCGTTCTGATTGCCTCCGGAAACGCCCAGTCATAGCAAATAATCATACCTACCCTAACATCATTAATAGTGTTTATTTTAAACGGGATATCACCTTGCTCAAAAATATATTTCTCTTCAGAAAACAAATGTATTTTACGATATATATGTTCTATCCCATTTGGCCCGATCAAAGCTGAACTATTATAAATTGAATCTTTCCGACGTTCAGCAAAGCCAATCACTAAATGCATGTTTCTCTTTAGTGCCAATTCACAAAGTGAATCGAGAAATAGACTATTATCAGGTTCTTCAGAGTATTTTAACGCTTCATTTTTATTCTGGAAGTAATAACCTGATAGTGCTAGCTCGGGCAGGACTATAAGGTCGGCCTCTACACATTTCAAAGTCTTGATGATTTTCTTACAATTTTGCTTCGGTTTTCCAAAGATAGGACGAAACTGGTAATAACCGACTTTCATATTAAATTAAAATTAATAGAAGTACTGTAAATCAAATATAGCCCGATTGTTATTATCTTCTATTGGGTCTAAGCGTTCATGAAAAACCGACATTTTGCCACGCAAAGACTCATTAAAACCATAGGCGAACCAACCAACGACGCCGCGCATATTTGTTGCAAACCACCAGTCGTCATCATTAAAAGCAGCAACGACAGCATCTTGTTGAATTCGTTGAGCAGCAAAACCAAATTCAATACCACTTTCTCGTATACTGTTTCCAAATATTAGATCAATACGTGCGCCATAACCGTTATCACTTGTTGCGATGTTTTTAAGCAAATCAAATCGTGCTCTAATTGGAAAATTATTCCAACGAATATTCGTGCCTAATTGAATATCAATAATATCAAAGTCTTCAGCATATATTCCACCAGGACCAGCAGTGTTGGTTCGACGTAACTCATTGCTAGATAAATCATTCAGATTATTAAACTCAAGATAAGATGCGGTTACTTGATAACCGAATTTAGTTCCCTCACCAAAACGAAAAGCTGCTTGAGTAGCATTTATACGTGAGCTATCACTAAATAAATGATTGCCTAGAAAAGCGCCGGCCGTCAATTGAAACGAACTAAATTCACCAATAGCATGCCGATGCTGGAACGAGATGCCTTGCGGCCGTAAATCATTGTCCCATACCATAGGCGATAAGTTTAATGGAAATTCAGACTGTCCGATAAGTAATGCAGAGTCTTCATTCAAATTATAACGAGCGAATAATTCATCAATAGATACATCATCAGCTAATTCATTATCAAGATTAAAACGGGTCTCAGCGTTCGACTGAGTATTGAGATTTAATTTGATTGCTGCACCTAGTTCAACCGCTTCATTTACTTCCCAGATAATGCCAGAGCGAACGCGGACCTTGGCACGATCAAAACTGGATTCTTCTGCTCTGGGTAAATCACGTACCATATCGGCACGCAGTTCTGCATCACCATAGAACTGGATTGCACTAAATGTATCTTCAATCCCTAATAATTCATCTTCCAATATCGCGCCAGCATTAATCGATGTTGAAATAAATAACAGAAGTAAACTGAGCATTGAAATAATAAATTTCATCTGTATCTCCACTTAACTCGATACCTACGCTCTTAATACTTCCAATCTTTCAATGAATATTTCAGCATTTTTCAAACGATTCTTCGGATCGATCTCTATGCAATTCATAATTAATTCTTCCAATTCGGATGGAATAGACTGCCAATACTTAGAAGGCAGCACAGGCTCTTTTGTTAATTTATTCTGAATCAATTCTTCCAGATTTTTGCCAGTATGGGGAAAATTTCGTGTATACATTTGATACATTAATATGCCAGATGAATAGATATCTGCACGTTCGTCAACAGCCTCGCCACATAATTGCTCTGGTGCTGCATAGCGTGGCGTTCCCATCACACTGCCTTCGAGTTCACCAAGACCTGAGCCGGATACATGTCTGGCAATACCAAAGTCCATGAGTTTGGCATTACCATTTTGTTCAAGAATAATATTTTCAGGCTTGATATCTCTATGCAGTATTCCTTCAGCATGAGCAGCATTTAATCCAGCAGCTAATTGTTTCGCAATACGCAAACCAGCAGAATAAGGGATGCCTTCACTTTGATTAATCAGATACTTCAAAGTTAATCCACGTACATACTCCATCGATATATAAGGAAAACCTTCCAGCTCTCCGTAATCATAGGTTCGAAGTACTGCGGGATGGGTAATCTTACGTGCAAGCCGTATTTCACTTTTCATCGCATCAAGTAATTGCTGGCTACCATCTGTGCCAGTCACTCTAAGCATTTTTAAAGCGACCAAATCATCAAGGTCATGGTCATGCGCTTTATAAACAATGCCCATGCCACCAGCACCCAATTCAGAAATAATTTCGTAGCGACCACCTAAAGACATACCTGGCATAACATGTAGTGTTTTAGGAATATTTCCACCTACTTCGGTCGCTTCTGCATCCTCTATACCATCGCCTTCTGCTTGAACATTAAAAATGTTTCCATCACTGGCTTTTAGTGCGTAATATTTTTTCTTTGAGACTGCGCCTTCAACAATGAGAGGTTTAAAGTTAGGCAATTCCTGCTTGATTTCATCGTGAATATTCGGTCCAATAAAGACAGTTCCTGCTGCGGCTTCTTGCAATAATCTGTCGAGCTTATAAACACCGGTACCCAGGCAATTAGTCAAATTCTTATCGCCAAATGCCGCTAATCCAAGTACTGCCTTATCTTTTACGATTGCCGCAGCTATCCCTTCACCTTGGGACATTAACGATGTTAATGCATTTCCAGCTAGCGCTAATGCACGTTTATGACTATCTGCACCACTAAAAACAATCAATATACGATGTCCACTGATACCAAGCATATTGCCTGCAAAAGCAGTGGCAAGTGAGTCCAGATTGTTTAAGCTGGCATTTAATATACTGTAGACTTCATCAGCCATCATATTATCTGCCTGCTTTGCATAGCGTCTTAAATCTATACCTAATAGGCTGTAAATTCCTTCGCCACTAGACTGCAAATCCATGATAGTTTTTGATGCCGCGCCGACACCTCTATTCTCAATTGACTCAGGTAAGTGCTTTGCTAATTCAGACATATAGCCTTCCATGTCATTTTTCTCACGCAAGTCACTCAGTAAGGTATCGAATGAAGTAGTTAGTTTTGCTAGCTCATCTTTGCCTTTTGTTTCAAAACGTTGTTTGTAGTCGCCTCTGGCAGCAGCATGTGCGGCCGTCGCCAAACGTTTTATTGGTGATGTAATCCCTTTCGTGATCATTAATGAAATCGGCAGCGCAAGTAAGATACTAACGACCGTAACAATGAGTAAAACATTTTCAATAGCACGGAAATCAGCCGTCGCCTCAGCCAGAGAAGTTAAAGCAACCGTCATACCTTTTGCATGATTCTTATCTGCGTTTGCTACAGATGCTAACCAAACATCTCCATTTAAACGTAACTCTACTGGCTCTTTTCCAAGTGCATTTAGTAACTGTGATTTATAATTTAATAGTGAACTAATATCATTGCTGTCTAGCGTGCTAGCCATTGGTATTAATTCATCTTTTTTACTTTTTAAAAATACTAACTCTGAACCACTAATTTTTTTAATGCCTTCAACAACATCATCATCGACCATTAAAGCCGTGAGTAGAAATCCAACTAAATCTTGTTGATCGGCTAGTGGAACTACTGCAATTTGATAAACATCATCTTCACGAAACCAATATCCTGCTGAAGATTCTAATGATTCAATAACAGCACTCACTATTTCTTCTGTAGATAAATTTATTTCATTAAAATCTTCTTCACTGGTATTTGCAATTACTTCACCTTCCGGATCAAGTACCATTGCAAAGTCAAAACCAAGTTCCTGTTCACGCTCAATAAGCAAGTCAACAATTGAACCAGAATCAACATCACCACCTAAACCAAGATCATCCCCAGTTGCTTCGGCTACATAACTGGAAAAATAGGGATCTGATGCAAATATTTCCGAGATTAAAGCAAGTTGTTGAAAGCGCTGGGCCTCAACACTTTCCTGAACACTGCGAATATTTTCCAACGCTGATACAACGGCTTTATTGGCTATTTCATTACCACGATAATAGGTGATGCCGGCGGCCATGCCCAAAACTATAATAAGTAAACAGCTAAATGCTATAAATATCCGATGACCAAGGCTAAGGTGCATCATTAATACACCTTATCTTTAGTCTTACGATATGATTTACCCAATTTATTTTTATGTTTGGGTATTCTTCTTTTGGTTAAATTTATTTCAAACACTATTGCATCGATAGCCGTATTCAAATCTACCTGATGCTTCACTGCTTTGGCTCTGGGATGCCAAAGTATGATCTGCCCTGAGTCAGATGGTAAATTTTCTAACTTAAAATCACCGTTATGTTCAAGCATCGTAAAGTAGGGTGTATCAAAACTTAAAATATACGCCACCATATCGTGATGGACATTACAATAAACTCTAGTCAGGCCAGGTTTAGCAAAGATATGTGATTTCTCGTCACCGCCACCATACAGGCCAAGATCAAATTTGTTTTTTGGAGACGTCGAAAAAGCGTTATGGAGTATTGGATCAAAATTTGGAAAGCTGATTTCTGTCCCGGCCTGAACTGGTAAAACTCGAGGCACAAAACTTTTTTTCTGCATCACCATTTGTTTTGGTTCAAGCGTTTTAGCGTCCAACTGAATTGGATTATCTGGAATAAAATACACCACTGCATCAGCATATTCGTTCGCATCAACCACTTTACCTTTTTCTGTTATTTTTACGCTGCCGTTATATTCGAGCACCCAGGCATTAGCTGAAAATAAGATACAGAATGAGAAAGTTGAAACTATTTTATATATACATCTATCCATTTCTATAAGGAGTACTAATCAGCT
>JBCCHP010000068.1:0-6666 GCA_039028675.1 Pseudomonadota bacterium
CATCTTCTTTCGCCTGGCAAATACTGTTGTTTGTAGCATCTCCTAGTCAACTCATCGAGTTGGGGAGGCAAACATGCCCTTTCCTAGTGTCGAATTACGTTGTGAAATGAGGGTGATGCTGTCTCTCTATCCATGGAATTAACCCGCATCAGCTTGAGCTAAAGCAGGTTGTCTCTTTAGCGGTATTTTTATCGCGCCCGCAAGCTGATTTTCAAATCGGCGCAGGATTGAAAATAGAGAAAAATCAGTTTTTTGTCAAATAGATAAAGGCTCTTTGTGTTCTAGCATAGAACCGCTAAACTGATTACTTACTAAAAATGTTGCAAGGAGATGTATCGGTGACAAATATCAAGGCCCCTGCCGGTGGTAAAAAAATATCGATCAAAAACGGCGAATTAAATGTACCCGATACACCAGTTATCCCTTTTATAGAGGGTGATGGAATTGGACCTGATGTCTGGAAAGCGTCGCAACGAGTACTGGATGCAGCAGTTAATAAAGCATATGGCGGCAAAAAAGAAATTAAATGGGTGGAAGTCTATGCCGGCGAAAAGGCAAATCAATTAACAGGTAAATGGCTACCTGACGAAACGATCGATTTATGTAGGGAATATCTGGTTGCTATCAAGGGTCCGTTAACCACGCCTATTGGTGGCGGCATTCGTTCGCTTAATGTTGCACTAAGACAAATACTTGATCTCTATGTTTGCTTGAGACCGGTTCGCTGGTTTAAAGGTGTGCCCTCCCCAATCAAAAAACCGGACTTAGTCGATATGGTTATCTTCAGAGAAAATACTGAAGATATATATGCCGGAATCGAATTTGAAGCGGGAGATGATGAAAACCAGCGATTTCTGGATAACTTCAAGGATGCTTTTCCTAATTATTTTCAAAAAATACGTTTTCCAAAAAATTGCGGCATTGGTATCAAACCGATATCGGCAGAAGGTACGCAAAGGCTGGTTCGTGCTGCCATCAAATACGCAATCCAGAATAAACGTAAGAGCGTTACCTTTGTACATAAAGGTAACATCATGAAATTTACTGAAGGTGCGTTTCGTAACTGGGGTTATGAATTATCTGAAAACGAGTTTCCAGGCGAAACGTACAGTTGGGATATTTGGGAGCGCACTCGAGCTAAAGAGGGTACTCAAGCTGCACAGAAAGAGATGGATAAAGCAATGCAGGATGGAAAAGTATTAATCAAAGATGCAATTGCTGACATTACCTTGCAACAAGTACTGACCCGACCTACTGACTTTGATGTTATTGCAACCATGAATTTGAATGGTGATTACTTATCAGATGCCTTAGCGGCGCAAGTCGGTGGTATTGGTATTGCACCTGGCGGAAATATCAATTACGACACGGGTCATGCCATCTTTGAAGCAACACACGGAACCGCACCGAAATACGCCAACCTTGATAAAGTTAATCCTGGATCATTATTGCTATCTGGCGAAATGATGCTTCGCTATCTTGGTTGGATTGAAGCAGCAGATATGGTTATCACTGCAATGGATAAAACGATTGCAGATAAAGTCGTTACCTATGATTTTGCGCGACTGATGGATGGTGCAAAAGAAGTAAAATGTAGCGAGTTTGCTGATGCGCTCATAGCAAACCTGTGATGATCTAAATACCGTGTCAAAATTTGCCGCGTCTGATTTTGAACTCATCGCTGAATGCTCGCAAACTATCTATGATGGTTTCATTCGATACAACAATGCATTTCATCGTTTAACACGACGAGCACGTACTCGATTTGAACAACGTGACTGGAAGGGACATCAACAAGATATTGTTGACCGCGTTGATCTTTATGAAAAATCGGTAAGACGCACCGTACTTCTGCTTCGTCGTCTGTTAGGCATACATCTTAATGAAAAGGCATTATGGAGCGAGATTAGATCATACTTTAGTGAACGTCTTGATGAGGTACCAGATAGCGACTTCATAAAAACATTTTTTAATTCAACAACACGACGAATATTTGGTACAGAAGGTCTAGATCCAAAGATAGAATTTGTTTCTACTAATCCTGCTAAAGACATGCACCTTATCATGTCGCTAAATCTGAGACGTTATCCTTATTGGTCATCATTAAATGCAATTTTTGAAACAATATTAAATGATTTTTCCTTTCGTGTTCCTTATGACGATTTGTCATTAAATTCAAAAAAAATTGCTGAGAGTATTACTGCCTATACTGAAGAAAATCTGAGTAAGGAGGTTAAGTTTATTCGATTTGAATTTATTGATTCGTATTTTTATCAAGCGGCGAGAGCTTATCTGGTGGGGAAATTACTATTAAGCGATGGAGAAATACCAATTGTTATCGCTTTTAAAAATGAAGATAAGGGAATTAGTGTTGATGCCGTTTTTATGAACGAAATGGAAATTGGATTAATCTTCGGCTATACACGCTCGTATTACTTTGCCGACCCCAATTCTGTGATTGGCGCAGTACACTACCTAAAATCCATGTTGCCAAAAAAACCCGTTGATGAACTCTATACTGTGCTCGGAAGATTGCGGCAAGGTAAAACTGAACGCCATAGAACATTCACCAACCATTTGAATAACACATCAGATAAATTTATTCATGCAGAGGGTGATACTGGCCTGGTAATGATTGTTTTTACCTTACCTTCCTATAATTTGGTATTTAAAGTGATCAGGGACAAGTTTGGCTATCCAAAAACGATTACAAAAAGAGAGGTCATTAGTAAATACAAACTGGTGTCAAAGCATGATCGTGCGGGAAGACTGATCGACACACAAGAGTTTATGAATCTCGAGTTTCCTTTAGATCGTTTTTCAAAAGAACTGCGAACTGAGCTGCTAGAAGGCGCATCTGAAAGTATCAAAAAAGAGGGGGATAAGTTAATTTTGCAACGCGTTTATGTTGAACGACGAGTAAGACCTTTAAATCTATACATTAATGAAGTTTCAGATGAAGAAGCCTCGTTTGCGATAGTTGATTATGGACAGGCGATTAAAGATCTTGCACAAACAAATATCTTTACTGGCGATTTGTTGTTAAAAAACTTTGGTGTGACGGCGCACAAACGCGTAATTTTTTATGATTATGATGAAGTCTCGTTGGTCACAGATTGCAATTTCAGGGATATACCTGAAGCAGATGATTTTCAGGATGAAATGTTAGCAGACACCTGGTATTTCGTTGGTGAAAATGACATCTTCCCAGAGGAATTTATCAGATTTTTATCCATGAATGATTTCCTGAAAAAAGAGTTTATGAAATATCATAAAGACATATTGACTGCTGATTATTGGCGAAAAATTCAAAAAACACATACTAGTGGTGATGTCTCACTAGTCGTCCCCTATACGTCAACTACGGCAATAGAGCGCGGACTATAATTATTTTAAATTCAATACGTCTTGCATATCGAATAAACCATTATCCTTATTCGATAACCACTTGGCAGCCGTCACTGCACCATTTGCAAAGGTTTTTCTCGAATGCGCCTTATGAGTAATTTCAACGCGTTCACCTGCTAAAGCAAACATGACGGTATGGTCGCCAACAATATCCCCCGCCCTTATCGTTTCAAAACCAATTGTTTTTTTATCTCGTACGCCGGTAATACCTTCACGACCATAGATTGCACAGTCTTTTAAATTACGACCGAGTGTATTGGCAACCACTTCTCCCATGCGTATAGCCGTGCCAGAGGGCGCGTCTTTCTTTTGATTATGATGGGCTTCTATAATCTCGATATCTGCCATCTCACCAATCACACTGGCAGCCATCTCTAATAATTTTAAAGTTGCATTTACACCGATACTCATATTGGGCGCATAGACTATCCCAATTTTTTTCGCTGCTTGTTCTATTTGTTCACGATCTGAAGAGCTTAAGCCTGTTGTGCCAATCACCATTTTACAGTTTGAGCTAAGGCATTTACTCAAGTTATTACTAAATGACTTTGCCAGTGTAAAATCGATCATCACATCTACATCACCAGCAATAGATAAAATATCATCAACAATTTCTACATCTATTTTACCTATCCCCGCCTGTTCACCTGCATCGACACCTAGCATGGCCGAACCGCTGAATTCAATTGCGGCTGTTACCTCAACACCTTCTGTCTCATTACAGACTTCAAGTATAGTTTTACCCATTCGCCCGGCTGCACCACAGATCCCTACTCTAACCGTCATGATTTTTCTCTAAGTAAGATTTTCTATAAAAGAATAGTATCGCCGATTTCAAATGTAATCGAAAGCCGGCAGATATAATTTGAGGCGAAGTAATATTTTTATCTGGAACGTGGGCTATTCTGGATTGCTGCTTATTAAATGTAAGGGCAAACCGGTGTAATTGAAATAACGAATAAGACGATGAAAATCGGCAGCCTTAACTCGTCATCGAATCAAAGAATTTTTTTACACCATCCAGCCATGAATTAGCTTGTGGACTATGCTTATCACCACCGGAAACCATTTCCTGTTCAAATTCTCGTAACAGATCTTTCTGTTTACCGCTTAACTTAACGGGCGTCTCAACAATCACTCGGCAAAGCAAATCTCCAAGAGTTGAACTTCTAACCGAACGCACACCCTTTGAACGTAAACGAAACATCTTGCCACTTTGTGTCTCAGCTGGAATTTTTAATTTTACCTTGCCATCTAATGTCGGTACTTCCAACTCACCACCTAGTGCTGCCGTTGCAAAACTTATCGGTACATCGCAATACAAGTCAGTTCCTTCCCTGACAAAGATAGGGTGATCCTTTACCGATATATGTACGTACAAATCACCAGCCGGACCATTATGTTCACCAGCTTCGCCTTCACCGGACAATCGAATCCTGTCACCAGTATCAACACCCTCGGGTACTTTTACTGAAATAGTCTTACTATCGCGGACCCGACCCTGTCCCTGACATTTACTACACGGATCTTTAATTATTTTTCCTTGACCGCGACACTGAGGACAGGTTTGTTGCACAGAGAAAAAGCCCTGTTGCATTCTTACCTGTCCGACACCATCACAGGTTGGGCAATTTATAGGAGTGCTGCCTTTTTTTGCGCCAGAACCATTACACGTATCACAACTGATCATTTTTGGTACACGTATTTTTATCGTAGTACCTGATACCGCATCCTCCAGAGATAACTCCAGGTTATATCTTAAATCTGCACCACGATAAGCACGTTCGCCACCTCTACCACCGGCGGCGCCAAATATATCGCCGAAGACACTATCAAATATGTCGCCAAAACCTGCGCCACCAAACCCACCGGGCCCCGCACCCGCGCCCGCACTGGCATCGACACCAGCATGGCCAAATTGATCATAAGCCGCGCGTTTCTGAGCATCGGATAATACATCGTAGGCTTCTTTGGCTTCCTTGAACTTATTTTCAGCTGAATCATCTCCCTCATTACGATCAGGATGATATTTCATCGCCAAACGACGATATGCCTTTTTTAATTCAGCATCATCGGCGTTTTTCGATACGCCCAAGACTTCGTAATAATCGCGTTTATCAGCCATTTTAGTTTATTTCACTCTTGATTCATGCAAACAAGCCCGGAAGCAGATAACTACTTCCAGGCTTGCATCTAGTAAGTGACGGACAATTATTTGTCGTCTTTAACCTCTTCAAACTCGGCATCGACAACATCATCTTTCGCATCATTGCTGTTGCCAGAATCTTCATTTGTTGCAGATGCCTCAGCCTCAGGCGAACCTTGTTGTTCAGCATAGGCCTTTTCGGCAAGTTTACCTGCGACCTCGGTCAATTTCGTCGTCTTTTCTGAAATGGCATCCTTGTCATCACCTTTTAGTGCCTCTTCCAAATCAGCAATTGCTGCTTCGATGTCTTTCTTTTCCTGTTCTTCGACCTTGTCACCTAAATCATCCATGGATTTTTTCGTGGCATGAATCATATTTTCAGCCATATTTCTGACTTCAACCAGTTCTTTGGCTTTTTTATCTTCTTCAGCATGCGCCTCGGCATCTTTCACCATGTCATCGATTTCTTCATCAGATAAGCCACTTGAGGCTTTAATCACGATTGATTGTTCCTTGCCGGTAGCTTTATCTTTTGCCGATACATTCAAAATTCCATTTGCATCAATATCAAAATTGACTTCGATTTGCGGTACACCGCGTGGTGCAGGAGGAATATCACTGAGATCAAATCGACCTAGTGATTTATTTCCTGTAGCGATCTCACGTTCACCCTGTAATACATGCACTGTCACTGCAGTCTGATTATCTTCCGCTGTTGAGAAGACCTGATTCGCTTTCGTTGGAATCGTCGTGTTCTTATCAATTAACTTGGTCATAACACCACCAAGTGTCTCGATTCCCAGCGATAGCGGGGTAACATCTAATAACAGTACATCTTTTACATCACCACCCAATACACCGGCTTGAATCGATGCACCCACTGCTACAGCCTCATCAGGGTTCACGTCTTTACGTGGTTCCTTACCAAAGAACGCTTCAACTTTAGTCTGCACCATAGGCATACGAGTCTGACCACCAACCAGGATCACGTCATTAATATCTGAAGTCGACAGACCTGTATCCTGTAACGCGACCTTGCAGGGTTCAATCGTGCGCTCAACTAACTCTTCTACCAGAGATTCAAGCTTGGCACGTGTCAGTTTTAAATTCAG
>JBCCHP010000069.1:0-6655 GCA_039028675.1 Pseudomonadota bacterium
GCCAAAGAAATCGTAGAGATGTTTTTTGAAGAAATACGTTCGGCACTTGAATCTGGGAGTCAGGTTAAATTATCCGGTTTCGGTAATTTTGACTTGAGGGATAAAAATCAACGTCCGGGTAGAAATCCAAAAACTGGTGAAGAAATACCTATCAGCGCCAGAAGAGTCGTCACTTTTCGACCGGGACAAAAATTAAAGGCACGGGTGGAAGCATATGCTGGAAGCGTCCAACAACAGTGAATTACCGGCTATACCCGGTAAACGCTATTTTACTATTGGTGAAGTCAGCGACCTTTGTGCAGTTAAACCTCATGTACTGCGCTACTGGGAACAGGAATTTCCACAACTTAAACCATTAAAGCGCAGAGGAAATCGTCGTTATTATCAACGGCACGATGTTATTCTCATCAGGCAAATTCGAAGCCTTTTATATGAGCAAGGTTTTACTATCGGTGGTGCCAGACAGCGCTTGTCCGGCGATGAAGCCAAAGATGATTCAAATCAAAGCCAGCAAATTATCCGTCAAATGAGAACTGAGCTGGAAGAAGTTCTCGAGTTACTAAGACGATAATTTTTTTTGCTATCTGCGTCTACTTTCCTTTATCAATTGCATTAACTATTCGTACGCAAGTACATCGTTTATTATTTATTTTTCGGGGCGTAGCGCAGCCTGGTAGCGCACCTGCATGGGGTGCAGGTGGTCGGAGGTTCAAATCCTCTCGCCCCGACCAAATATATTTTAGTGTTAAATGTTTATAACCCTCAAATATGTTTTATTGATGAGTTTGAACCGTCGCTGGTTCACAAAATCATCAGGAACAATTTTGAGCATTGAGGCTGATCTGAGTAAGCTCACTTGCCCTGACCATTAATAGAGAAATGCGTAAAGAATGATGAAACTTTTCCAATTCAAATTATCTCGATTGATAGTGACATCCATTATGATCATTTTATTTGGTTGTGCCGAAGAGACTGATCCCAGACTTGCTTTTGATAAAGGCGATTATGAAATCGCTTATAAATTATGGGTACCGATGGCCGAACAAGGCGATGCCGAGGCACAAAACTATTTGGGTATCATGCATTATTTGGGTTTTGGTGTGACTAGAGATTTTCAGAAGGCCAATTTATGGTATGAAAAGGCCGCTAAGGCCGGTTATCCGGATGCACAACGCAATTTTGGTGATATGTTGCATTTTGGCAATGGAATACCGAAAGATAATTACAAGGCATATAAATGGTATTTTGCTGCTTCCCAACAAGGGAATATAGGAGCAGGTAAACAAATTGCAGTGATTGCTGCTTCTGGCAATTTATCTCCTAATCAACAAATGCATGCAAAGATTGAAGCAAATGAATTTATCATGGATAAATCTAAACGCTTCATGAGTCATGATACCTATATCGATAAATAACTCATATGTGTGGGATAGTTGGCGCTGTCGCAGAGCGCGATGTCATACAAATATTAATTGAAGGCTTAAAACGCCTTGAGTATCGAGGTTATGATTCAGCAGGACTTGCTGTTATCAACGCAGATAACAAACTCCAACGTTGTAGAGTAAAAGGCAAGGTTAAACAACTATCTGATGAATTTGCACTATCTCCTTTTAATGGTCATACCGGAATTGCTCATACTCGATGGGCAACGCATGGTGTACCAGAGATAAGAAATGCACACCCGCATGTTTGTAATGAGGCAGTAGCATTAGTACATAACGGAATCATTGAGAATCAGGAAGAATTACGAGCGCAGTTACTCGCTAAAGGACTTGAGTTTAATTCTGATACAGACTCTGAAGTTATCGTCAATGCCATTTACCTAGCGACTCAATCATCACCAGACTTGCTTGAATCCGTTTTTACAGTTATTGAAAAATTAGAAGGCAGTTATGCACTTGGGATAATGAGTAATCTTGCCCCAGATCGTTTGATTGCCGTGAGAAAAGGTAGTCCACTGGTTATCGGCGTTGGTATTGGTGAATATTTCATTGCTTCTGATGTGTTTGCATTGCTACCTGTCACACAGCAATTTATCTTTCTTGAAGAAGGTGATGTAGCGGATATCCAACGTAATAATTTGACTATTTATGATGCTAATCAAAATATTGTCGAACGCTCAATTAATACTTCCCGGTTAAATCCTGATGTAGCCGATAAGGCGGGTTTTCGTCATTACATGTTAAAGGAAATATTTTCCCAACCCGCGGCAATTGCTGATACGTTAGCGGAGCGAATCGATCAAAATTCGATTGCTAGTGATATTTTTGGTAAAGGCTCAGATGAAATACTGGCATCGATTGATGCGATTAAAATCGTTGCGTGTGGAACCAGTTATCATGCAGGATTAATCGCTGCTCATTGGCTGGAAGATATTGCAGGAATTCAATGTAATGTAGAAATTGCTAGTGAGTTTCGTTATCGAAATAGTGTTAAGCCAGTTAATACATTATTTATCTGTATTTCCCAGTCTGGTGAAACAGCAGACACGCTAGCAGCGTTAGGACTAGCTAAGCAACTTGGTTATTTAAGCACTTTAGCAATATGTAATGTTGCAGAAAGTTCTATGACGCGAGAATCAGACTTGGTGTTTTTGACAAAAGCGGGCCCTGAAGTTGGTGTAGCATCGACAAAAGCCTTTACCACGCAGCTTGTTGGTCTTTATTTACTCGTGGTTGCGGTTTGTAAATTAAAAAAAATAACTAAGGTATCAGAAAAAAAGTTAATTGATTTATTAAACAATCTGCCTGGTCGTGTTAATCAATTGCTTCAACATGAAGATGAAATAAAATCAATGGCCACAGACTTTGCAGACAAACAACACGCATTATTTCTAGGTAGAGGGAGTATGTTACCAGTCGCGATGGAAGGCGCATTGAAATTAAAAGAAATTTCCTATATCCATGCTGAGTCTTACGCCGCCGGAGAATTAAAACATGGGCCATTAGCATTAGTAGATAAAGATATGCCAGTCATCGCTGTGGCGCCAAATGATCATTTGTTAGAGAAATTAAAATCAAATTTACAGGAAGTAAAGGCTAGAGGAGGTCGTCTTTATGTATTTGCTGACACTAAAAGTAAATTCAATGATACTGAAGGCGTTTATACCATTTCGATGGATGCAAATTATGATTATACCGCACCTATTCTTTACACTATCCCATTACAACTGCTGGCTTACTACGTTGCGGTCATCAAGGGTGCTGATATCGATCAGCCCAGAAATCTTGCCAAGTCAGTCACGGTGGAATAGTTTTGTTTCTGAGACTAAGTAAACAAAGATAGATAGAATAATATTCATGGCAACAAAAGGAAAAAAGCAATATTCGATTCTCATCGTTGATGATGATGATGACATCCTTAATTTATTAGAATCCTGGTTGTCGGATGGAAACTATTCTGTGACCAAAGCGAAATCTGGTGTGCGCGCATTGGAAGCTATAGCCAATAACTCACCCGATTTGATTATTACTGATTTATATATGGATGAAATGGATGGCATGACATTATTAAATGAAGTCCATGCGAAAAACCCATTGATGCCAGTGATTATGCTAAGTGGACAAGCGCAGATTCCAGATGCAATTCAGGCTATGCATCTAGGCTGCTCCGAGTTTTTAACCAAGCCGGTTAATGAAGAGCAATTACTTAAAACAATTCTGCAATTATTACCTACTGAAAATAAACTCAAGAAACTTGAAAATTTAGCAAGTGATATTGTTTTTGAAAGTGAAGCCATGCATGACGTACTCGAAATGGTGAGTATGGTCGCAGAAACTGATGTGTCTGTTTTTATTTCCGGACCGACTGGCTCGGGTAAAGAAGTCATTGCTAAAGCCATACATAAAATGAGTAAGCGGAGTGATAAACCTTTTATTGCAGTTAATTGTGGCGCAATTCCGGAACAACTACTCGAATCAGAGTTGTTTGGCCATGAAAAAGGCGCTTTTACTGGTGCCAACATAAAACATGAAGGACTCTTTAAAGCAGCTAATGGTGGTACGGTTTTTCTTGATGAGATAGGCGATATGCCGCAAATGCTTCAGGTAAAACTGCTACGTGTACTACAGGACTTTGAAATCAGATCTGTAGGTTCAACGAAAACATTCCCAATCGATGTACGTCTAATCTCAGCGACGCACCGTGATCTTGAAGCTGCTGTGAATGATGGTGATTTCCGTGAAGATTTATATTACAGATTAAAGGTAGTGCCGATTGAAATCCCTGCATTAATTGATCGAGTTGATGATATACCTTCCTTAGTAGAATACTTTTTAAAACGGTTCGCTAGTCAAAATGATACGGACAAGAAGAAATTTGCACCTGAAGCAATAGATTATCTAAAAAAGTTATCATGGGCAGGCAATATACGCCAATTGATGAATGTGGTTGAGTTATGTGCAACATTGACTAAATCCAAGACCATATCACTCAATATGGTCAAAAAGTCTATTCAGGATAAACCGATAGATATCAAAACATTAAAAGAAGCAAAAATGGAATTTGAAAAAAATTATTTGATGAGTGTGATGCGTATCGCGCATGGTCATGTTGCAAATGCGGCTAAAATTGCTGGTCGCAATCGTACTGAGTTTTATAAATTATTAAATCAGTATAAAATTGAACCAGATTCTTACCGAAATAAAAATTCATAATCCAAGACAGGATGGTCACATGTCCGAAGATAAGATAAAAATTGAAGTGGACGAAGATCTGGAGGACTTAATTCCTGGTTTCCTCAAGAATCGCAATGTAGATGTTGAAAAGCTAAAGCAGGCGCATGAGGCAAATGACTATGAGACTATACGCTCAATTGCGCATAGCCTTAAAGGTGTAGGCGGTGGTTATGGTTTTATGAGAATGTCTGAGTTAGGCGCTGAAATTGAAACCGCAGCAAAGAATAAACAATTGGATTCGGTTAAGTCTGGTGTCGATGAGTTAGAGAGTTATTTAACCAGAGTCGATATCACTTTCGTTTAACCAGGTACGAATCCGGGTGAGCAAATCCAGACAAGGGCTTTCCGCACGATATACATTCCTCATTACCTTTTTTTTGGGTTTCGCATTTGGCCTGACATTAATTAATAGCGCCTGGGACAGTAGTATTGATAGTAAACGAACAGAATTTCAATATGATATCCTGTCAATAAAACAGAAAGTCACTCGCAATGTCCTGACTGCGAATGATGTAACAAATAATATAGCTGCTTTCATGCTTGCCAATGAGCAGGTGGAGCAAGATCAATTTACTACCTTCGCGGCAGATGTGCTGGATAGATTTGAACATATTGACTCAGTCAATTACTTTTCGCTAGAAAATTCGGCAGAAGATAAAAAAAGTATTATTGCCAAACTTCAACACTCAAGAGATATTGATCCGTATTATATAGGAGAAGATATTTCTCAATACCCGGTAATTATGAACACATTAGATAGTGTTCTATCAACTGCTGCAGTTATTCCGTCGCCACCAGACTCCAGTTCCGAGAATGCTGATCGAAAATATTGGCTCTTCAAAGCTATAACAAATAAAAGTGAATCGACTGATGATCAGCTTGATTTATCGAATAACGTCGATGGTGTAGTCGGTGTATTAGTGTCACCAGCAAAAACAGTTGGCCATGCAGCAAAAAATAGTTTGTTATCGATAACGATGTTTAGCGACAACGCAAGTCTTTACGGAAGAAAATTACTTTTTCTAAATAAAATTGAAGATGAAAAAAATGAAATTGGATTAATTGAAAATTTTACCGAAGAAGAACTCATTCAATTGCCTCCATATTCAATCAAGATCATTATAGAAAAAGATGTCTATCTAAAAGATATGGAGTTCGATTTAGTCATTGCTGCTTTTTTACTTAGTGCGGGCATTCTATTGCTTATGTATGGATTAATGCATGCAAAAATCCAACAGGAAAAAGAGTTACGTCAACGTAACAAAGTCATTGAAAAAACAGTTGAAGAGCAAACTCATGAATTAGCAATTGCCAGAGATGAAGCGTTACAGGCTGTAAAAACCAAATCTGAATTTCTCGCGAGTATGAGTCATGAAATCAGAACGCCTTTAAATGCAATTATCGGTATGAGTGATTTATTGTCAGAAACAAAGCTAAGCGATGAACAAAATAGATATGTAAATGTATTTCGAAAAGCTGGTGATGCATTGTTGACATTAGTAAACGATATTCTGGATTTATCCAAGATAGAAGCAGGTCAATTTGTGTTGGAAGAAATACAGTTCAATCTTGTCGAGGTGGTTGAAGAAGCAGCAGATATTTATTCAATCAAAGCAGCTGATAAGAACATAGAAATCATTTCCTATATTGATAGCTCAATAGTACCAGAAAGAATTGGTGACCCCGGTAGAATTAAACAAATAATGCTAAACCTGATTAATAATGCTTTGAAGTTTACAGAATCAGGAAAAATTCTCGTGTCATTGAAGCAAAATCTTCAAGAATCAGATAATTCAATCTTATTAAGTGTGCAAGATACGGGTATTGGTATTTCAGCAGATAAGGTTGATGCGATATTTGAAAGCTTTACTCAAGCAGATACTTCAACGACAAGACGCTATGGCGGTACTGGATTAGGTCTGACAATTTGCCGACACCTGGTTAGTTTAATGGAGGGCAGAATCTGGGTTGAAAGCGAA
>JBCCHP010000070.1:0-6643 GCA_039028675.1 Pseudomonadota bacterium
GTAAATCTTCAAATCAATATCTGGCATGTTAAAAATCCTTAAAAAAGATTGGTTTACTGCACTTGTTATCAGCCTCATATTGCTATTGCTAAAAAGTTCTCCAGCAATTGAAAAACTGGAACTAGGAAGTTATGACTTCGCAATGCGACAAACTGAAAAGGATCCCGGCAAGCAAGTCAATGTCATCGCGATAGATGATCGAAGCATTGAAAATATGGGACGATGGCCATGGCCAAGATCGATACAAGCCGAGTTGATTGAAAAATTAGCCGATAGTGGCGCTGATGTTATTGGCTATAGTATTCTGCTCTCAGAAGAACAAACGAATCCCGCCTCAGAATTTATTGATCAAGCACTATCACAGCTCCTATCAGAAACTCATATCGAACTCGCGCCAGCAATTGCCACACTTGAACGGGCAAAGACGAGACTTGATACTGATAACCGTTTGGCGGCTGCTATCCAGACTGCAAATAATGTGGTGTTAGGCATGCAATTTAACCTTGGCAGTCCAAATGGTAACGCTGATGAAGCGTTACCTGACTACGTTATCAATAATGCGATCGATATAGATGCCAATGTGACGACAGGTATCTATTTTGTACAATCTGATAATGCCGTTTCGCCAATTAAGCAACTAGGTGCAGAATCAGAAGCGATCGGTCATTTAAGTTTAATTCAAGATATTGATGGTGGCGTACGCACAGAATTATTGGTACTGGATTACTTTGGTCAATTATTTCCTTCCATTGCCACGATGATCGCTGCGAGCAGCCTGAATCTGAACAGCAATGAAATAAGTATCACACCTGATAGAAAATTTAATCTTGGAAATTTATCAATCGCAATGGATACAGTCGGTCGTTTCTATCCTTATTTTTATTTAAATGATGAGGGCAAGACGCCTTTTAGAGTGGAGTCTTTTTATGATGTGTATATTGATAGTATTGATCCCGGTACTTTTAAAGACAAAATTGTTTTAATCGGCCCGACGGCGTTTGGCTTAGGCACATCTACAATTACACCTGTATCTGAATCAATGGCGCCCGTCATCGTCTTGGCCAACGTAGTCGCCAGTTTATTAAATCAGCATTTTATAGTTGCACCTGACTGGGCATGGCTGGTTGAATTCATTGTTTTTCTATTGATTGCTTTGTATTTAATGTTGTTATTACCTCGACTCAAGGCATCAATGGCGGCACTAGTCAGCTTTTTGATTATGGTCGCATTAATTGGCAGTAATCAATTTCTATTGTTATCGGGTATGTGGTTTAAGTTCATGCTTCCTACGACCTTATTAATCACCGGATACTTATTATTAATTTCCAAACGCTACCTGATAACCGAAAAAGGTAAACTTCTATCTGATAAAGAATCAGCAGATAGTAATCGTATCCTTGGTTTGTCCTATCAACAACAAGGGCAACTTGATATGGCATTGGATAAATTTCGAAAATGCCCGTTAGATGATTCCATGATGGAACCTTTTTATAACCTGGCACTGGATTTTGAACGTAAACGTCAGTTCAACAAAGCCACTTCTGTTTATGAATACATGTCCGGACATGATGAGGGATTTAAAGACATCAAGGAAAGAATGAAAAAAAGTCAGGCGATGCAGGATACATTTGTATTCGGTGCCGCTGGCCCGAACGCCACCGCAAATTTGTTAAGCGATGGCACGATCGAAAAGCCAATGTTGGGCCGTTATCAAGTTGAAAAGGAACTCGGTAAAGGCGCGATGGGAGTGGTTTATCTCGGTAAGGATCCGCGAATCAATCGGGTGGTTGCCATCAAGACCATGGCACTATCACAGGAGTTTGAAGATTCAGAACTGGATGAAATTAAAGAACGTTTTTTTCGCGAGGCAGAAACCGCTGGTCGTCTAGCACATCCGAATATCGTTACTGTTTATGACGTCGGTGAAGAGCATGATCTCGCTTACATCGCGATGGAATATCTTGAAGGACACGATTTAAGCCGTTATATCAAACCAGAGAAATTATTACCTGTCAGGAATGCTATTCAAATTATTATATTAGCTGCCGAGGCATTGAGTTATGCGCATAAGCAAAATATTGTGCATAGGGATATCAAGCCTGCGAACATTATGTTCATACCAAATTCATCAACCATTAAACTGACTGACTTTGGTATTGCCAGAATCACTGATTCAAGTAAAACCAAAACCGGAATGGTGTTGGGTACCCCCTCCTATATGTCTCCTGAACAGTTAGTCGGCAAACATATCGATGGTCGCTCAGACTTATTCTCTTTGGGGGTCATGTTGTTTCAATTATTAACTGGTCGTTTACCATTCAAAGGCGAATCAATGGCGTCACTTATGTTTTGCATCGCTAATGAAAAACATCCTGAAATCACAGGTTTGAGAAAAGAATTAAAGCCTTTAGGACAAGAAATGAGTACCATACTGGATAAGCTATTGGAAAAAACGCCTCAAGCGCGTTATCAAACAGGTGAAGAACTCGCAAAAGAGTTACGTAATTGCTTGAAATTATTTAAGAAAAAATAAAAATGGACCTTTCATCCAAACTTGAAATTGTCAATAGAAGTGATGTTGGCTTGCGTCGACCACACAATGAAGACAGTACAATGACAGACTTAAAAAGTGGTCTGGCAATTCTGGCTGATGGAATGGGTGGATATAAGGCCGGAGAGGTCGCTCGCGCGCTTGCAGTGACTGAGATATACCATAACGTTAGCGTGCAACTTAAAAAGCTAAAATCACCACAGGTTGACGCTGATAGTGGCTTGCATAAACAGTCTGCTCTTATCAAAAACACCATAATCGAAGCGAACTCACGTATTTTTAATACGGCGAAAGTTGAAGAAGAATGTCAGGGCATGGGCACGACGATTATCGTGACACTTTTTTTTGATAATAAGATGGCCGTAGCCCATGTCGGCGACTCTCGTGTTTATCGCTTAAGAAACAATGAGTTATCACAAATTACGCGAGATCACTCATTAATTCAGGAAATGATAGACCGAGGCCTCTATTCTCCCGAGGAAGCACATGAAAAAACACCAAAGAATCTGGTCACCAGAGCGATGGGAATTGATCCAAAAGTTGAGGTAGATGTGAAGGAAGAAAGTGTCATTCCTGGGGATATTTACCTGCTGTGTTCGGATGGATTAAATGATATGGTAGCGGATGAAGAAATTCACTTAACCCTAAGTAAATATAGTGCTAATCTTGTACAAGCAGCAGACAAATTAGTGGAATCTGCCAAAAAAAATGGGGGCAAGGACAACATCTCAGTCATACTGGTACGCGTCCGGGAAGAGTTTTCTTCACCAAGGAATTTTTTAGAAAAAATGATTAATCGGTCAAAAAAACGGGGATAGGAATTAGCGATGGCAAAGTTAGTTCTGAGCATGAATGGTGTTGTCCAGGGTGAATATGAGCTCAATCAAGAGCGTTTAACCATTGGTCGTAAACCTGATAACGACATTCAAATTGATAATTTATCCGTCAGCGGTAAACATGCCCTGATTATTACCATTCTTGACGACTCTTTTATGGAAGATCTGGGTAGTACTAATGGTAGTTATGTCAATGGAAAGTTAGTTAAAAAACATGCACTTAAAGATGGTGATGTGATTGCTATTGGCAAACACGAACTCAAATATGTAAACGAACATGCTACTGCTGATGATGATGATTTTGAAAAAACCATGATCATCAAGCCTGGTTCTGCCAGTGCCGCGGTTGCTGCTGCACAAGCCGCAGAAAAAGCAGTCTCTTCCGCTTCTGGCGATGAAGCAAAACCTGCTGCTGCGCCAGCTGGCGGTGGTATGCCATTAGGCCGGCTTACGGTATTGAATGGTCCTATCGCGGGCAAAGAATTAGAATTGACCAAAGCATTAATAACATTAGGTAAACCCGGTACACAAGTCGCAGTTATATCACGTCGTCCGCAAGGATATTTCTTAACTCACATTGAAAGCGATGGTGATGGAAAACGTTATCCTGTTGTGAATGGTGAAGCGATCGGTGCTAAAGCCTATCAATTAAAAGACAGTGATCTTATTGAACTGGCTGGTATTAAGATGGAGTTTTCTGCCGCATAGTTAACGACTTTAATGATTAAATAAAACCGGGCGTTGCCCGGTTTTTTTATGATTAATTGCTTTCGCTGTAGGCTTCCACGCTATCAAACATTGGGAAAACCTTATCCAACCTCGCTAGCTTGATCACACTCATTACCGCTTCACTCGCCGACACCAGGGCAAAATCTGATTGCTGTTTTTTTGCCGTTTGATATCCCTCAACCAAACTCGCAATGCCTGAGCTATCGATATACGTGACTTCTCCTAAATGTACGAGGAGATTTTTACCTTCTTCAATCACTTGTAAGATTTGTTTTCTGGCTTCAGGTGAACAGGAAAGATCAACATCACCGCCTAATTCAACCACCGAATAATTGTCTTGTTCTGATATATTGATTTCCATAATTAAGTTTACCGCTAACTAATTTTTTTTATCATCTCGAGATAATTGCCCTTCCCCTCATCGAGATGCCCCCTATCACATTCATCCATGATCTCATTGATAAAATGAGTACCTAAACCACCAGGACGTAAATCATCCAAATCTCTAGGTTTCACTTCCTCCAAAGCGATTGGTTTTGCATAATCAAATAGTTTGAAATGCAGCTTGCCTTCATTATTTAGCATTTTCAGAATGATTTCACCTGTCTCATCACCATCATAGGCATGCTGAATGACGTTCATACAGGCTTCATTGACCGCAATGACCAGACGTTCGGATAATTCATTACAACAACCAGATAAGTCTGCGGCATGCCTGACCATTGAGCGAATCATACACAACCTGTCGGCACAGGCAGGGAATCGAATTTCAAATAGTGTTTCCATTTATTTATTCATACAGCATTCAATAACCATCATGGTAATATCATCGCGCTGCTTCACTTCAAGCTTGCGAATACTGGCAATGATATCATCTAGACGTTTTGATGCCTTTTCTGCCTGATTGTTCTCAATTAATTTCATTAGTCCATCGACATTAAGTGAATGCTGTTCTGCATCCATACTTTCTGTGACGCCATCAGTAAATAAATAGATGCAGCCACCATTTAACTTGATATTCGCAACTGGAAACTCGGTTCCCGGTACTATAGCGAGCGGCGGAGATTCTGCCGGAATTTCTTCAAATTCACCATTCTTATGATGAAATAAAGGTGGTTGATGCCCGGCATTGGCAAAACTCACCGTGCAATCTTCCGTATTAATAAAACCTGACACAATCGTGATAAACATCCCATGTGACACCGTTTCACATAACTCATCGTTAACACGTGCCAAAATCTCACCAGGATCAGTAATCGTTTTCGAAAGATGATGTAATAAACTGCTTGCCCGCGCCATTAACAATGCAGCGTTCATGCCCTTGCCGGATACATCAGCAAGATTAAAGTAGATCAATCCATCTTCGCGTTTAAAAAAATCATAAAAATCACCAGAGACTTCATACGCAGGGACATTCTTGCCTTGTATAGGGAAGTTAGTGACATCAGTTTCAGGTAACAAGTCGAGCTGGATCTCACGCGCTAATTCCAGTTCCTTACGCATACGTTCCTGTTCGAGTAACTTTTCAGCCATACGTGAATTGTGTATAGCCAACGCAGCAGCAGAGGCTAACGCGATTGATAAATGGCGATCATCTTCATCAAATAACTGATCATTTTTCTTATTTAATAATTCCAATGCGCCAATACAACGATCATTCACTATTAATGGCGCACATAAAATAGAACGCGTAGTAAACCCGGTGCCCATATCAATCGTTTTTGAAAAATGATCATCCTTAGTCACATCAGCAATCAATTGACAGGATGCCGATTGCACTGCCATCCCAACAATACCCTCATTAGCGGACATAGTCAGACCCTTAATATCAACCGGACCTGCACATTCCATACATACAAGTTGAGTATTGTTGTTTTGTAATAGAAAGATCGATGCCGCTTCAGCATCCATGTATTCCATGAAACGCTCGATCGCAATTTTCAAGGTTTGTTCGATATCCAGAGAACGAGAAAATCCCTGAGAAATTTCTGCCAATAAACCAAGTTGTTCAGTCAGTGAATGACTTTTGGTTTCAGCAAACAGATCGTAAACATTGCGACTCATGATTTTTTCAACTGTCTCAAGTTTTCCATATATTGTAGTTCATCAGGCATGGATTGCTGTTGTTGTGCCAACCATAATGATTCGGCCAAACAATCAATCATTGCATGCTCTACATCGTGTTCTGAATTATATTGCTTAATCAGCTCTTTGTAGAGCTGATTAATACCAATTGGCCGATCTGCAGCGATTTGTTCCCGTATCGCAATATGTAAACCCATATGAAGAAAAGGATTGGTTTCGCCTTGCTCAATGCTGAAATCATTCGCCATACTTTTTTCCTGTTCATCCAACATAGAATGATATTCAGGATGACGTTTAATGATATCGGCAATAATCAACTCCATAGATTCCATTGGCAACCCTTTTAATACCTTTTGCCATACAGAAAAGAATACTTGTCTGGTTTGATCTCGATTCTGTTCCAGCATCAATTAAATCACTGTTTTTATAATTATTTTAATCA
>JBCCHP010000071.1:0-6633 GCA_039028675.1 Pseudomonadota bacterium
GTCCAAAATTAAATGAACAGGTGTGTTATACGCTCTATTCAACTTCCAGAGCCATCACACAAGCATATAAACCATTACTCGAACCACTAAATCTAACCTATCCTCAATACGTAGTGATGATGGCGTTATGGGATAGCAATGCCGTAAAGATTACTGATATTGCTGCAACCACAGGAATTACCAATGCCACTTTAAGCCCACTATTAAAAAGGCTTGAAGTAAACGGTTATATTGAACGTCGTTTTGAAGAAAATGATGAACGTCAAAAATTAATCATCCTGACCAAATCAGGTAAAGCGTTAGGAAAGAAAGCGAACAAAGCGGCTGAACTTGCTTTTTGTGCGACCGGCCTTTCTATTAAGGATGCAGAAAAATTATTCAGTCTATGTGGCAAGATAAAGCGAAATTTAGCAGACTAATGATGACTTGGCTTTTATTTAGTTGTGAGTTTTTGAATATATATTAGTGCTTTTATTTGTTGTTCTGTATTCAGTTTTCCCCATGTTGCTTCCAGTTGCTGAAATTTAAGGCCGGTTGCAAAATTATCTTTTTCATTTCCTTGCCTAAACGCCAACCATGTATACGAAATATTATACATCTCAGCCAGATTCAAAATGAGTTGCTGATTTTTTGGTGCCCCCGTTCTTGTTTCCCATCTTCTGACAGTCTTAACACTGACATTACGAAGTTTCGCCACTTCTTCTCTTGATAGTTTTGCCATGATTCGCGCATAAAATAAACGGTCAGCAATTCTTCTCAAGCCATAGCCAAATCTCTGATTATCTGCTTTATTATATTTAGTATGCATTGTTTAAGTCCCTTTAAGTTCCTCTTATCGATTGGCTATTGAAAATACAAAAGCACTGCCTTCATTTGATGAGTAATCCACTCTAATTTCTCCACCATGACGTACAATAATTTTTTTACAAATTGCGAGTCCGATTCCTACTCCATCAGTTTTTGTATTGACTCCTGGACGACTAAAAATTTCAAAAATCTTTTCTTTATATAACTCTTCAATACCAACGCCATTATCTTTAACAGTGAATATAAAAAAGTCGTTTTCCTGTCTCGAATCAATCTCGATCATTGGAGGACGATCGGCACGAAATTTAATCGAATTAGAAATTAAATTTCTAAAAACCATTTTTAGTTGCTCAGCATTTCCATAACATTCAACTAATTCCTGTCTTTGAATTGTTGTACCAGTCTCATCAATAGTTTGCTTAAGTTCCTCGATAACTTCGCCAACAATCTGATTAGTGTCGATAGCTTGTTTGTTTGGCTCAGAGTTGCCAACCAGACAAATATCCAGCAGTCCTTTTATAAGTAAATCCATACGCTTGCACCCTTGGGTAATAAAGCGCATGAATTCGACGGTTTCATCATCAATTTCTTTGCCTAGCTTATTTTCCAACAACTTTACAAAACCTGAAATTGTACGTGCCGGTTCTTTTAAGTCATGTGAAGCAAGATACGCGAAATGTTTAAGATCCTGATTGGAGTCTTCAAGTTCTTTAATCAATTGTTCCTGCTCAATTCTGGCTTTGCGTAACTCGAATAGACTGACAATGTTTGTCGCTAGTGTTTGTAGTGCTTCGACTTGAGATTGCGAAATTTCTTTGGGTTTTGTGTCTATAACGCATAGCGTACCGAGTGCGTCTTCATTTGTGGCTACCAGTGGGATACCCGCATAAAATCTAATATGCGGCGCATCTGTGACCAGTTTATTATCCGCGAATCGTTTATCTTTAGTTGCATCCTGAACAATTAGCGGTGATGTCGGCGTTAATATGGCATGCGCACAAAATGCCAAATCGCGGTGAGTTGATTCAACATCTATCCCCACTTTTGATTTGAACCACTGTCTGTCGACATCGACAAGACTGACCAGTGCGATTGGAGTCTCGCATATCGCTGCTGCCAGCCTTGTAATTTGATCGTATTCTTGCTCTGGGAGTGTATCCAGAATGCCGAGGCTTTTCAGAGCATCAATTCTATCGACTTCGTTATCAGGTTTTGCTGCAGCAGGCATAGTATTTCAATTCAAATGTCGTAGATATTTCTTGATTTCCGATAGTGTTATGCGTCGATAAATCAGGCCGAATATTCCCTATTCACTATTTATCTATCATTTATCATTATTCTTTAATCTTTTTTTGCCAGTTTTTTGCTTTTTTCACGAGCCTGGCGTAGTCAAATACCAATAATTCTCTACTACTTAATACCTGTTTGCCGGCAATCCAGACATCGGTGACTTGTTCTCGGTTGCCAGCGTAGATTATTTGCTCAACTGGCTCGTATAGTGGCAAGGTTTCCAGTTGTTCCAGATTGATAGCGACAATATCGGCCTGTTTGCCAACTTTAAGAGAGCCAATTAGCTCTTCTAATCCTAAGGCCTTGGCAGCATTTAGCGTGCCCATTTTCAGTGTTGTATGCGCATCCAAAACCGTTGAATCGTTGGCAACGGCTTTGGCGAGAATAGCAGCTGTACGCATTTCGCCGATCATATCAAGGTCATTATTACTTGCAGTGCCATCGGTACAGATACAGACATTCACCCCGGCTTCATGCAAATGGGCAGCAGGGCAAAATCCACTTGCCAGTTTTAAATTTGATTCAGGGCAATGTGCAACACTGACTCCTGTTTTTACCAATTCATCAATTTCATTTTGTTCTAGCTGTGTCATGTGTACTGAAACCATTCTCGAACTCAATAACCCTAGTTCCTGTAACCGCTGTAATGGCCGCTTGCCATATTGCTCGATACTTTGTTCGACTTCGATCGCAGTTTCATGAATATGCATATGAATTGGAATATCAAGTTCTTCCGCCAGCACGCTAATCTTTTTCAAAGGTTCATCAGAAACAGTATAGGGAGCATGTGGTGCAAATGCTGTGTTAACTAAAGGGTTGTGACGGTAGGCATCATGCACTTCTTCACCCTTAAGAAAATACTCATCCGCATCTTTAGCCCATGCGGTGGGGAAATCGATAAAGATTAATCCCACTATTGCTCGCATACCAGCATGTGCACAGACTTCAGCGGTATGATTGGGAAAGAAATACATATCGTTGAAACAGGTTGTGCCACCACGAATCATTTCAGCAACCGCAAGTTCAGTACCATCATGCACAAATTCCGGGTCAACCCATTTTTGTTCAGCAGGCCAGATATAATTGTTGAGCCAATCCATCAACGGTAAATCATTTGCCAGACCGCGAAACAGATTCATCGCTGCATGGGTATGCGCATTAATCAGTCCTGGAATTAATGCATGCTGTTGTAGATTGACTTCATTGACAGAGCTAAATTTAGTTTTTGCCTCATTCGTCGGCAAGATAGCTTCGATTTTATCTTGCTTGATCGCAAGAGAGTGATCTTCCAATACGGTATTTGTTGGTTCTACCGGAATGATCCATTTTGCATGAATGAGACTATCAACGTTTTTCACACTTATACTTTGCCCTGTTAATATTGATTCGCTTGATAGACACTATATTCATGTTTTTAGCAGATTGCATTAACCCAAACTTATTAAACGAAGATGAATAATTTTGCCGCCGTCAAATGGAATAAAGATAAGTTAACGTTGCTCGATCAACGACAATTACCAGGGAAAACTATCTATCTGGATTATGAGAATGTTGTTGACGTAGCTGATGCAATTACATCCATGATTGTTCGCGGTGCACCAGCGATTGGTATTGCTGCAGCGTATGGAGTCGTATTGGCAGCCCGTGGCGCTTACGCGGAGTATGGCAGTGACTGGAAAAAAAATATTGAGCATGATTTGCGTTATCTGGCTAAAGCCAGACCCACTGCAATAAATTTACAATGGGCAATCAATATAATGCGTAGTCAGTTCGAGAACATTGATTCTGATCCCGAATCGATTTTACTCGATCTAGCGAAACAGATTCATCAGGATGATATTGATGCAAATTGTGAAATGGGGCGCCTTGGCGCAACACTCATTCAGTCAAACAGTCAGGTCGTGACACATTGTAACGCTGGCGCATTGGCAACAGGCGGCTACGGCACCGCATTAGGCGTTATACGCAGCGCGTATAAAAATGGATTAATCGAACATGTCTTTGCCTCTGAAACACGACCGTGGATGCAAGGTGCAAGATTAACCAGTTGGGAACTACAGCAAGACCAGATTCCAGTGAGCCTGGTGACCGACTCTGCAGTATCTACCTTAATGCAAGCAGGCAAGGTTCAATGGTTAATTGTTGGTTCAGACAGAATTACCGCTAATGGGGATGTAGCGAATAAAATCGGTACTTATTCACATGCAGTGAATGCCAAACATCATGGCGTTAAGGTCATGGTGGTTGCGCCTAGTTCTACTGTTGATATGAGCTTGATTTCGGGTGGTCAGATACCGATTGAGCATCGCGAGGCGATAGAAATCACCTCAATTCAAGGTGTACAAATTGCGCCAGAAGATATGCAAGCGATGAATCCTGCTTTTGATATTACCCCCGCTAATTTGGTCGATGTAATCGTCACTGAGAGAGGGATAATCGAGCAACCTAATACTGAAAAAATGATGTCTCTTTTTACTTGATTTTTAAGCATTTTTTTGCTGCAGAATGGAAAAATAAAAGTAGGGTAAATGGCTGAATTATGATACAATTTTGGTCTTTATAACGACTACAAAAATAAGCGTTTTTTTCTTCTTTTTTTCATCAAAAATATATGTCTGATTCTGATTTTGCGCGCACGCTTTCCCATGTAAATATTGAAGACGAAATGCGACAGTCCTACATGGACTACGCAATGAGTGTCATTGTTGGTCGAGCCTTGCCTGATGTGCGAGATGGCCTAAAACCAGTCCATCGTCGTGTGCTGTTTGCCATGAAAGAAATGGGTAATGATTACAATAAACCCTATAAAAAATCGGCGCGTGTGGTCGGTGATGTCATTGGTAAATATCACCCTCACGGTGATACCGCGGTCTACGATACGATTGTAAGAATGGCGCAACCTTTTTCATTGCGCTATGTATTGGTCGATGGGCAAGGTAATTTCGGTTCTGTCGACGGAGATGCGCCCGCTGCCATGCGTTATACGGAAGTACGCATGTCACGAATTGCGCATGAAATTCTTGAAGATATTGATAAGGAAACTGTCGATTTTGTACCAAATTATGACGGCTCTGAACATGAGCCGGTCGTATTACCCACCCGCATTCCTAATTTGCTTGTCAACGGATCAAGTGGAATTGCTGTCGGGATGGCAACCAATATACCGCCACATAATTTGAATGAAGTAATTTCGGCTTGCCTTGCCTTGATTGAAAACGAAAACATTACGATTCCCGAATTAATGCAGCATATACCCGGACCGGACTTTCCCACTGCTGCCATTATTAATGGTTCGTCTGGTATTAAAGAAGCCTATGAAACTGGGCGTGGCCGGATTTATGTACGTGCTCGGTGTGAAATCGAAGAACTCGACTCTGGCAATCGAATTGTCGTCACGGAATTACCTTATCAGGTCAACAAGGCAAGATTACTTGAAAAGATTGCTGAATTAGTCAAAGACAAAAAGATTACCGGTATTAAAGAACTGCGTGATGAGTCTGATAAAGATGGCATGCGAATGGTAATCGAGTTGCGGCGTGGCGAAGTCGCAGAAGTGATTCTCAATAATCTGTATAAATTTACCGCGATGCAGTCGGTCTTTGGCATCAATACTGTTGCCTTAGCTGATAATCAGCCTCGTTTAATGAACCTTAAGGATTTGCTCGAGGCTTTTGTTAGTCATCGACGTGAGGTGGTGACACGCAGAACGATTTTTGATTTACGCAAGGCTAGAGCAAGAGCACATTTGTTAGAGGGTTTAGCAGTCGCGTTGGCCAATATTGATCCGGTAATTGCATTAATTAAAGGCTCGGCGAGCCCCGCAGAAGCGAAGGCAGGATTACTCGGGCAGCTCTGGGAATCTGGTACTGTGGTAGAAATGTTGAAACGCGCAGGTGCCGAGGCTTCTCGCCCCGATGATTTACCTAAAGAATTCGGCCTGACTGATAATGGCTATCGTTTATCACCTGAGCAGGCACAAGCGATTCTTGAATTACGTTTACAAAAACTGACCGGTCTTGAAAAAGAAAAAATACTGAAAGAATACGGCGAATTGCTGGATACGATTGCTGATCTACTGGATATTTTGTCTCGGCCTGAGCGATTGATGCTGGTTATTCGCGATGAATTAATCGAAATACGAGAACGCTATGGAGATAAGCGTAAAACCGAGATTGTACAAACTCAGGAAGATCTGAGCATGGAGGATCTGATTACCGAAGAAGATGTGGTCGTGACCTTATCACATGCAGGTTATGCCAAGTCACAACCCATTGATACTTATCGATCGCAGCGTCGAGGCGGCAGAGGCAAAACCGCAACTTCAGTTAAAGATGAAGATTTTATAGATAAATTATTTATCGCCAGCACGCATGACACTATTTTGTGTTTTTCCAGTCGCGGTAAACTGTATTGGTTAAAAGTCTATGAATTACCCCAGGCAAGCCGAACAGCAAGAGGCAAACCAATTGTTAATTTATTGCCCTTGGATCAAGGTGAACAAATTAATGCTATTTTGCCTATTCGTGATTACAGTGA
>JBCCHP010000072.1:0-6625 GCA_039028675.1 Pseudomonadota bacterium
AAGCGCCAAAACAAGAATACTGACTACGTCTTCCCAGAAAAATGGTCGCGCGAACAAATATTGTCCAAAAACGTCCTGTTCCCAGATCGAACCAGTTACCATAATCGTATATAAAACAAGAGTTTTTAGCACAATGGAAAAAGATGCCAGCAGAAATCCTTCCCCAGTCGCGAGATATCTGAGAACAAATAAAAGACTTATCAAAAATACGACAAACTGTACGAGTGCTAATACGCCCTGTACTTTAGTCCAGGGTGAATTGTCTCTTTTCATCCTTTCCTCTGCACTATATAGCGAATTTTTGTAATGATTTTGAGATCTTATAGTCATTGTGGCGCAAGTTACCCCCTCTTTATTTGATCTCTTAGTTCAATCTAAAGCAGTATAATATATCTGTCAACTAAACTAAACGTAAAGATTACTTGACATGTAAATACTGAATAGTATTCTGGATTTGCACAGCCAATCTACTTTCAATTTTGGCAAATTTAACAATTACCGTGCGATAAGCGGATTTGCGACTGGTATTGGGGATTAACTAAGGAGTGTCTCGTGATAAAAGTCAGTAATAACAAATATAAATTTTGTTTGCCGCTGAGGGAGGAGACATAAATGGCTGTTGAACCTGAAGTGATACCAACAAATTATCAGTTATCCAATAACACTGTTGATGGTTGCGAGACCTTTGACGAACAATCCAAACTAAAAATGATGAGCCTGTTAGACACGGTTGAATCAAACATAATTCCTAGGTTAATCATTTCGCATAGAGAATTAACGGACGCGAAGCAAGACCTAGATTTGCAAATGGATGCTGCGTTTAAGCCAAAGGTAGAGGAATTCGCTAGATTACTTATTGAAACTTCATTTGATAATGCTGAGCAGTATGTCAATGAAATGAAAAATACCGGTACCGCTGTTGATTCGATTTATCTGAATCTCTTCGCAGCCACCGCTAGAAAGTTAGGACTTATGTGGGAAGAAGACCGCTGTGATTTCACCGCCGTCACGATTGGCGTCGGACGTTTACAAGAATTGCTCAGAGTGTTCAGTATTGAAGCATGTTACGACAAAGAATCAGAACATGAACACAAACGTATTCTTTTAACACCCGTACCAGGCGAACAACATACCTTTGGTCTTAGTATGTTAATTGAATTTTTTAACCAGTCTGGCTGGGAAGTCTGGGGTTGGCCTGGTGTAAATGAAAAAAATCTTTTGAAACTAGTAAAAAAAGAATGTTTTGAAATTGTAGGCATATCTGTATACGCGCAAGTACATCTTGAAACACTCGCGTCTACGATTAAATTAATCAGGGACTCCTCTAAAAATAAATCAGTGAACATTATGGTTGGTGGATATGTTTTTGCGAAGCACCCCGAATTGATCTCAGAAGTTGGTGCTGATGATTTTGCAAGTAATGCCTTGGAAGCATTAGAAAAGGCAGAAAAATTATGCCGTGTACAATAAGTTATTCATCGCAGTTGAATGCCAAGTGTCACTCATTCATCTTTCAATTTATTAATTCAGGCATTGTTCTACCTTGAAAGTTTTTGATTCACCAATCAAATCATTTGCAGGTCTTTCAGAAGAAGATGCGGCATTAATGGTAGCTGTATCTACTGATATCAGTATGGTGCTTGATAAGAATGGTGTAATTCAGGATCTTTCCATTGGAAACGACGAAATTGCCGAAGATGAATATCAGCATTGGCTAGGCAAAGCGTGGATAGACACCGTTACTGTAGAAAGCCGTCCAAAAATAGAATCATTATTAAGCGCAACTGATTCATTTGAAAATGCTCGCTGGCGACAGGTTAATCATCCTTCCGTGACTGGCAACGATTTGCCAATCCAATATGCAACGATACAACTTGGGGGTGAGAGTGACATGCGCATCGCAATCGGCCGCTATCTAGGTTCGATGGCAACCTTGCAACAACAATTGGTCGACGCGCAACAATCTATGGAACGACATTATTGGCAATTTCGTCATTTGGAAACACGTTATCGTTTACTGTTCAAAATTTCTGAAGAAGGCATATTTGTTGTTGATGCACAATCTCAAAATATTATAGAAATGAATCCTTTTGCGTCTCAATTACTTGATATAGCTCAAGCTGATATTAAAGGCGAAAGCTTTATCAATATTCTTGAAAAAAACAGTTCCAGAAAGATCGAACAAATTATGGCGGGGGTTCGTGCTACTGGTAAAATTGAACATGGTACTGCAAAACTATTACTCAATAATCTTGAAGTTGATATTACCGTCTCACTTTTTCCGCAAAATGGAAATTCTGTTTATCTTGTTCGTCTTGCACCGCTAAGAAGTAGTACGGGACATGAGTCATCAAATGTTCGGAATAAATTGTTACGGCTGGTAGATAGTGCGCCGGATGGCTTTGTTGTTACTCGATCAGACGGAAATATACTGACTGCTAATCAAGCTTTTCTTGAATTAATTGGCGTTTTCTCTGAGGAACAAATCAAAGGAGAACCGCTGAGTAAATGGCTTGGGCGTCCTGGCATAGATATGAATGTGTTAAGCGCTAACCTCCGTGAACAAGGCAAGATTCGTTTATTTTCGACAACACTTCGCAGTGAACACGATGCAATTGTACAAGTTGAAATATCAGCGAAGTCTGTGCTCAATGGTGATCAACCGAATTTCGCCTTCATCATTAGAGATATTAGTTTAAGGCTTGATGATCAGAATAAAAATGTAAGAAAGATTCCTAGACCTGTGCAACAAATGACAGAACTGGTTGGTCGCGTACCATTAAAAGAATTGGTACAGGAATCAACCAATATGATTGAAAAGTATTGTATCGAAGCGGCACTTGAAATTACTGGAGACAATCGCGCTTCGGCCGCAGAAATGCTTGGACTTAGCCGACAAGGTCTTTATTCAAAACTACGTCGTTATGGACTTGGCGAATTAGGCCCAGAAAACGAAAACAGCTAAATTGATGCGATACAGTCTCACCACGACTTTTAATTCCCGATTTCCTGCTTCTGCAGTTGTTACGCTATTAAAACCGATTACCTGGTTTCCGCCAATGTGGGCCTTCGCTTGCGGTATTGTTTCAAGCGGCGGAACACTCACTGAACACTGGTTATTAATTATTGCCGGAGTAATTTTAGCTGGTCCTCTTGTTTGTGGCACCAGTCAAGCAGTGAATGATTGGTTTGATCGACATGTCGATGCCATTAATGAACCTGATAGACCCATTCCGTCAGGACAGATTCCGGGTCAATGGGGTTTAAATATTGCGATCATTTGTACAGTAATTTCACTTATGTTTGCGAGCACTTTAGGTGTTTGGGTTTTCGCGGCTGCTATCATTGGCCTACTACTGGCTTGGGCTTACAGTGCACCGCCATTTCGTTTAAAACAAAATGGCTGGTGGGGAAATTCCGCAGTAGCTGCCTGCTATGAAGGACTTCCCTGGTTTACTGGTGCCGCATTAATTAGTGCAACCTTGCCTGATACAAAAATAATATTATTGGCTATCTTATATAGTATCGGCGCACATGGAATCATGACGCTGAATGATTTCAAAGCTATCGAAGGTGATCAGCGTCTTGGTGTGCGCAGTTTGCCTGTGCAACTTGGTACTAACAATGCGGCAAGACTGGCTTGCATCGTTATGGCTATACCGCAAGTGATCATCATCGCCCTTCTTTACCAATGGCAACTTGATATATATGCAATTGCCGTTGCGTCACTCTTAATGATTCAAATCATATTAATGATTCGGTTTCTTAACAGACCTAAAGAATTAGCGCCCTGGTATAACACAACGGGTATCACGCTTTATGTGTCGGGCATGATGGTGAGTGCTTTTGCAATAAGAGGCCTGCTAATCATATGACAAATACTGGATTAAGTTGGCTTGGAATTATTCGCTTAGGACTGGTACAGACGTCACTGGGTGCAATCGTCATTTTAACCACTTCCACTATGAACCGTGTGATGGTTGTTGAACTCGCCTTACCAGCTATGTTACCAGGTGCATTAGTTGCATTTCATTATGCCATACAGATGTTAAGGCCAAGATTTGGTTATGGGTCAGATGTTGGCGGGAATACCACTGTCTGGATTATAGGTGGTATGGGTGTACTCGCACTTGGAGGTATTCTTGCCGCATGTGCAACAGCACTAATGGCAAGCCAATTAGGAGCAGGTATTGCACTTGCTGTACTTGCATTTTTATTGGTTGGTATTGGCGTTGGCGCATCGGGAACGTCATTACTGATTTTATTAGCTAAAAGAGTTGATAAACATCGACGAGCTGCCGCAGCAACTATTGTCTGGTTGATGATGATTAGTGGATTTATAGTAACCGCAACGCTTGCAGGGCATTTTCTTGATCCATTTAGTTATCTACGGCTTATTCAAGTAACAACTGTTGTTTCAGTCATTGCATTTATTGTCACTCTCATCGCGGTCTATAAAATAGAAAATATTAATAACCTTGCTGCTGATCCTGAAAAAGAAAAACCCTCTTTCCGAGAGGCATTACTGGATGTCTGGTCTGAGCCAAAGGCTAGAAGATTTACTATCTTCGTCTTTGTTTCTATGTTGGCCTACAGTGCACAAGATTTAATCCTGGAACCTTTTGCAGGCCTGATTTTTGATTATACGCCAGGTGAATCAACAAAATTGGCCGGCGTACAAAATGGCGGCCTTCTACTCGGTATGATCATGGTGGCAGTGATAGGTACATTACTAAATCATAAACGAGTAGGCGCACTCAGAGTGTGGGTCATAGCTGGATGCGTTGCATCTTCTGCCGCATTAACCGGCTTAGCCATCGCAGGAATTGTCGGACCACCTTGGCCTCTAAAATCATCTGTTTTCGCGCTTGGTTTTGCCAATGGTGCATTTGCCGTTGCAGCGATTGCTTCCATGATGGAACTCGCAGGTAGCGGACGTGCGTCACGTGAGGGAATACGTATGGGACTATGGGGTGCGGCACAGGCGATTGCTTTCTGTTTAGGTGGTTTTATCGGCACTGTTGCAATTGATGTTACAAGATATTTTCTTGCATCTACTTCGATTGCGTATGCCATCGTATTTATTGCACAAGGACTCTTGTTTTTGGTTGCCGCCTATTTGGCAGCAGGAATTGAAAAAGAAGAAACTACGACAAAGCAATCACCAAATCCATTTGATCAATCTAAGTTTACAACTGAGGTATTGAGTAATGAATAATTTTACATCAGAGAAATATGATGTCGTTGTTGTTGGTGGCGGACCTGCCGGTGCAACGGCGGCGACCGATCTCGCGCGTCAAGGACATAAAGTCATGTTACTGGATCGCGATGGTAGAATTAAACCATGTGGCGGTGCGATACCTCCAATACTCATAGAAGAGTTTTGCATACCCGATAGTTTACTTGTAGCCAAAGTAAATTCCGCACGAATTGTTTCACCAACTAATCATGAAGTCGATATGCCAATTGATGGAGGATACGTCGCGATGGTTGATCGTGATGAATATGATGAGTGGTTAAGACAACGTGCAAGTAATGCCGGTGCAGAAAGAATAACGGGGCAATTTCGTCGGCTGGAAAATATATCTGCTGATTTAGTTAATGTCACTTATCGAGATAAACAAGGCGAAGAGTTTACCGTTGAAACAAGATTTGTCATTGGTGCAGATGGTGCCAGATCGGAAGTTGGCAGACAGTCAATCGAAGGTGCTGAGAGCGTACCCTATGTTGCGGCATATCATGAGATCGTCAGTTCTCCAGAAAACTTTAACAGTCAGCAAATAAAATTTGATCCTGCACGCTGCGATATTTATTACGACGGAAAGTATTCACCAGATTTTTATGCATGGGTTTTTCCTCATGGCAAATGTACCAGCATCGGTGTCGGTAGTGCTAATAAAGGATTTTCGCTTCGTGCAGCCGTATCTGAATTAAGAAAGTTAACCGGTATGGAGAATAACGAAACCATTCGCAAAGAGGGTGCACCAATACCATTAAAAGCAATTTCCAGGTGGGATAATGGAAAAAATATAATTCTTGCAGGCGATGCTGCAGGTGTTGTCGCACCGGCCTCCGGGGAAGGTATTTATTATGCCATGCATAGTGGTAGGCTTGTTGCTGAAGCGGTAGATATGGCAATTGAGACAAACAATGCCAAAGCGCTTAAAACTGCTCGAAAGAAGTTTATGAAAAATCACGGTCGTGTGTTCTGGATGCTCGGCATCATGCAAAAATTTTGGTATGCGAATGATAAACGGCGGGAACGTTTTGTCAGCATGTGTGATGATCCTGATGTACAGTATCTAACTTGGCAAGCATATATGCATAAACGTCTTGTTAAGGCCAAACCGGCTGCGCATGCACGTATTTTCTTAAAAGACATGGCGCATCTATTAGGTATTGTTTCGCCTCAATGAGTTTTACCCTTCGTGAAAAAATAGCGCCGCTAAGTGTAGCGGCGTGTTCAGCCCTGTTCGTCGCGATATTAGGCGGACTGATGACAGATATTGGTCCCTGGTATCAACAGTTAATTAAACCAGCCTGGCAACCGCCTGACTGGCTTTTCGCACCTGCCTGGACACTAATATATGGGGTTATTGTGTTAGCTGCTGTTGAAGCATGGATA